>CAJXZV010000035.1 GCA_913063835.1 uncultured Eubacteriales bacterium | reverse complement strand
GCCCGGAAGAGACACAGGCGCCGGCGGAGAGCGGGGACTTCCGAACAGCCGCGCCGCGAGGAGCTCGCACGAAGGCGCACCCTGCGCCTCCGCCGGGAGAGGTTCGGCCGCGGCGTGGCCGAACTCTTCGAACTCCCCAAGGACGTCATCCTCAACGTCCCCCGCATGACCATCCTCGGCAACCTCCAGATGGTCATCGAGAACCACCGCGGCCTCATCGAGTACTCCCCGGAGCTCATCCGCGTCGGAGCCGGAGACGGACAGATCGTCGTCAGGGGTGAAGAACTCGCCGTCGGCTCGGTGTTCTCCGAGGACCTTTCCATCATGGGGCGTTTCCGACAGATCACCTTCGAGTACGGTGGGGAGTGCGCCGAGGACCAGCAGGCGGGAACCGGGGCCGAGGGCGGCGGGCGATGAGGCTCGGGGACCTCTGGCCCTATCTCACCGGCTATGTCCGCATACGCGTGACGGGGCCCTCCGTCGAGAGGTTCCTCAACCTCGTCGCGGCCGGCGGCCGCCGGGTCTGGCGCACGCGCCGCGGGCGACGGAGCCTCGAGGCCAACGTCGACCTCCCGACCTTCAGGAGCCTCCGGCGGGCCGCCCGGCGCACCCGGACGCGTGTCAGGATCCTCGAGAGGCGGGGCCTGCCCTTCGTCGCCGGCCGGCTCAGGCGTCGGCCGCTCATGGTCCTCGGGGCCGCGCTCTTCCTCTCGGCTCTCTACGTCCTGTCGGCCGTCATCTGGGTTGTGGACGTCGAGGGGGTGGAGAACCTGGACCCCGCCCTCATCCGCGAGGTCGCTGCGAGCTACGGGCTCAGGCCGGGCGTTCTCAAGACGACGGTCGACATCCCCGAGGTCGAAAGAGGCCTCATCCTGGCCGTCAGCGGCCTGTCGTGGGCCGCGGTGGAACTCCACGGAGCGACAGCGCTCATCCGCGTCGTCGAGAAGGACCCCGTCGTCATGCCGGACTTCCCCACGCCCCCGGCCGACATCGTGGCGGCCAAGGACGGGGTGATCACGAACCTCATCGTCCTGGCCGGCCAGGCCGTGGTGAAGGAGGGAGACACGGTGAGAGCCGGGGACCTCCTCATCGTCGGCCTGGAGCCCGCGGGGACGCCCCCGCCTCCGGCGCGGCCCGGTTCCGAGCCGCCCCCGGTCCCGACACGCGACGTCGTGGCCAAGGGCATCGTCAAGGCCAGGGTGTGGTACCAGGCCTACGCCGAGGCGAGGCTCCACACCTTGACGCACGAGCCGACGGGCCGGGTCCACCGCCAGGTGGCCCTCAAGATCGGTGACCTGGTCATCCCTTTGTACGGGTGGTGGAAGCGGCCGGTCGGTCTTCACGAACGGACGGTCGTCACGACCCCCCTGCCGTGGTGGAGGGAAGGAGCCTTTCCTGTTGAAGTGGTCAGCACGACCTACACCGAAGTGGTCGCCGTAAGACAGGACCTCACTCCGGCCGAAGCGGAGCTCGTGGCGCGGGACGCAGCCATGCAGGCTCTATCAGAACAGCTCCCAGAGGGTGTCGAGCCCGTCTCTTTCGGTTTCAAGGTCGTCGTCAAAAATGATATAGTGATAGGCGTTCTCGTCACAGCGGAGACCCTGGAAGACATCGGACGTCTCGAGCAGCGACAGTAAAGACGGGCCCGCCCGGGTTTCCGGAAAGGCCTTGTGTCGGGGGGAAGCGCTTGTTGGCGCAGAGAGAACCCGCTGAGGCGAGGGTCCGTATCGCGGACAACGCCGAGGCTCTCAACCTCTTCGGAAAATATGACCAGAACCTCAAGCTCATCGAGGAGAACTTCGACGTCCGCCTCATCAGCCGCGGGGAGGAGATCATCGTCCAGGGGCCTCCGGACGAGGTGGCCAAGGTCGAGGCCCTCCTGCACAATCTTCTCGGGGTCCTGCGGGCGGGGAACTGCCTTTCCGTCCAGGACCTGAAGTATGCCGTGAAGCTCGCCCGGGAGGGCGACCGGTCGGACCTGCGGGCCGTGTTCGGGGACATCGTCCTCATCACCCACCGCGGCAGACAGATCCGCCCCAAGACGCACGGCCAACAGAGGTACGTCGAGGCCATCCGGAAGCACAACCTCACCTTCGGCATCGGACCGGCCGGAACAGGGAAGACCTATCTCGCCGTGGCCCTCGCCGTGGCGGCCTACAAGAACCGCGAGTTCAGCCGCATCATCCTCACCAGGCCGGCCGTCGAGGCCGGGGAGCGGCTCGGTTTCCTCCCGGGAGACCTCGAGCAGAAGGTCCACCCCTACCTGAGGCCGGTCTACGACGCCCTCTTCGACACCATGGGTTTCGACAGCTACCAGAGACTGCTCGAGAGGGGGGTCATCGAGGTGGCGCCTCTGGCCTACATGCGCGGCCGGACCCTCGACGACTCCTTCGTCATCCTCGACGAGGCGCAGAACACGACCCCCGAACAGATGAAGATGTTCCTGACCCGCCTCGGCCTGGGGTCGAAGGCCGTGGTGACGGGGGACATCACCCAGATAGACCTGCCGCCGGACAAGGACTCAGGCCTCCAGCACGTGCGTAGAGTCCTGAAGGGCGTCAGGGGCATCGCGTTCGTCTATCTGACGGAGCGTGACGTCGTGAGGCACGAGCTCGTGCAACGCATCATCCGGGCCTACGAGCGCTTCGAGCAGAAGACCCGTGACCGGGACTCGCTCGAGAAAGGCGGGTCCTAGACAGATGGCCGACCGGACCGACTGGACCAAGCCCGTCCGCGACTTCGTGCGCTCCCGCCTCCCGCGAGACCCCCGGTGGGTGGTGGCGGCCTGGAGCCTGCTCGTCTTCGTGGTGGGGGTGCTCCTTCTTTCCGCCTCGCTGACCCCGGGCCGCTACGACCTCGAGGTCGGCCAGGTGGCGCCTGAGGACATCCCCGCGACCCGGACCATCATCGACCGCGCGGCCACGGAGAGGGCCCGCCGGGAGGCCGCGGCCAAGGTCCCTGACCAGTACGAGATAGACCCGGCCATCACCGACAACGCGGAGACCCTCGTCGCGGCTCTGTTCGCGGTCATCAGGGAAGTGAACGCCGACTCGTCCGAGACCTACGAGAGCCGGGCCGTCCGGCTGAGGGAGGCCTTCGCCGGCTACGCGATCGCCCTCGACGACAGGGCCGTGGCCGCGGCCGTAGACCTGGACCCGGACGCGGCTCTGGACCTTGAGAAGAGACTCAAGAGTGTCGTGCACGGTGTCATGAGCACGGGCGTCAAGGAGGAGTACCTCGACGCGGCCAGACAGCAGGCCGCGGCGGCCCTGGAGGCCCCCGACCTCAGCGCCGGAGAGGTCTCCCTCCTCCGGGCGATTGCGGAGACGGCCATCGTCCCGAACATGGTCTTCAACGCCGCGGAGACGCAGGCCAAGCGCGAGGAGGCCATGGCCGCGGTGGAGCCGGTCAAGATCCTCAAGGGCCAGATGATTGTCCGTGAGGGCGACGTCGTCACCGAAGCCCACCTCGTCATCCTCCAGGACCTGGGCCTCTTGCGTGACCGGCCGGCCTGGGGGGCCCTCTTGGGCATGGTGCTCATCGTGGCCATCCTCGAGGCTGTCGTAGGGGTCTACCTCTGTTTCTTCGACCGGGACCTGCTCGCAAGCCCGCGGCGGTTCTCACTGTTCGCCCTTCTGGTGCTGCTGATGGTCGTCCTGGCGGGGGCGGGCCGGATGTTCTCCGGCTACGTCATCCCGATCGCCGCAGGGGTGATGCTCATCGCCATCCTGCTCAACGTGCGGCTGGCCGCTTTCATGACCTTCGTGTTCAGTATGTTCGTCGGCTTCCTCGTCGGGTCGGACCTCAGGTTCGCCTTCGTGGCGCTCGTCGGAGGACTGGCCGGCTTGTTCGCCGTGAGCAGGTTGGGCCAGCGTAGCGACCTCATGCGCGCCGGCCTCATCGTCGCCGGGGCCGACGCCCTGGCCGTCGTGGCCGTCGACAGCCTCTCCGGGCAGGGTCTGGCAGGCTTGGCCGGCATCCTCTGGGGCGCCGGCAACGGCGTCCTCTCCGCCGTCCTCACCATCGGCATCCTGCCCTTCTTGGAGAACATCTTCGGCATCGTGACATCGGTCAAACTGCTGGAGCTGGCCAACCCGAACCAGCCGCTCCTGCACAAGCTCCTGATGGAGGCGCCGGGGACCTACCACCACTCGATCGTCGTCGGCAATCTGGCCGAGGCGGCCGCGAACGAGATCGGCGGCGACAGCGTCCTCGTCCGGGTCGGTGCGCTCTATCACGACATAGGCAAGACGAAGCGCCCCTACTTCTTCATCGACAACCAGTTCGGCGGGCAGAACCCCCACGACAAGATCGCGCCGAGCCTGAGCGCTCTCATCGTCACCTCGCACGTGCGTGACGGGGTGGCCATGGCCGAGGAAGCCGGCCTGCCTCAGGAGGTCATCGACCTCATCAGCCAGCATCACGGGACATCCCTCGTCTCGTACTTCTACGGCCGGGCGGCGGAGGCCGCGGCGGACGAGGAGGTCTCCGAAGAGGACTTCCGCTACGAAGGACCCCGGCCCCAGACGCGCGAGGCGGCCATCCTCATGCTGGCCGACGCCTGCGAGGCGGCGGTGAGGTCTCTGACCAGACCGACGCAGGGGCGCATCGAGGGCACGGTCCGTAAGGTCATCCGGGAGAGACTGGAGGACAAACAGCTCGAGCAGAGCCCGCTCACCTTCAGGGACCTGGACAGGATAGCTGAGGTCTTCACCCGCGTCCTGGCCGGCACTTTCCACCACCGCGTCGAGTACCCTGAGGTGCGTGAGCTGAAGGGCCGCAACGGGCGCACCGGCCGGAACGGCCAGAATGCGAAGAACCATTCCAGGAACGGCGGCCGCGCGGGCCGGAAGGACGGCACCGGGTCCTCGGGGACCTGAGGTTCCGGCGGACGCCGCGGGTCGAGCGGAGCGAGCGGAGGTCGACCGGGGTGGTTGAGGCCCGAAGGGCGATAGAGACCGTGGTGAGCCAGACGCCGCAGGCGGCGGCGCTGGGGGCGGACCTTGTCGGACTCTGCCGGCGGGCTGTCGAGGCGGCTCTGGCCGAGGAGGCCGCACGGCTCGGAGAGGTCGCGCCGGACGGACGGCGGGTCGAGGTGAGCCTGACCCTGACCGGTGATGATGAGATCCGTGAACTGAACCGGCGTCATCTCGGGCGCGACCGGGCGACCGATGTCCTCTCCTTTCCGATGTGGAAGGATGACGAGGAGGGCGCCGAGACCGACACGGGGACCGGACCGGCGTCCGGACCGGGACCGGAGCCTGGGACCGGACCCGAAGGCGCCCCCGATGAACCGTTCCTGCTCGGCGATGTCGTCGTCTCGGTGGAGACGGCGCGCCGCCAGGCGGCCGAGTACGGACGCCCCTTCCCCGAGGAGCTCTCCCGCCTTGTGGTGCACGGCACTCTCCACCTTCTCGACTACGAGGACGCCTCCCGCCGGGGCGCGGCCGTCATGCGCGGCAAGGAGGACGCCGTCCTCGTTCGCCTCGGCTTCGACCCGCGGGGGCCGGGAGCGGCGGGCAGGTGAGCGCCGGTGGCGCCGGGTGACGGCCACGGCCGGGGTTTTCCCTGTGATTCCCTCAGACGTCTCGGGCGGAGTTTCGTCAAGGCCTTCGTCGGCGTCGGCCTCCTTCTGCGCGAGCCGAACGCCCGCATCCACGTTGCCGCGGCCCTGACCGTTATCGGAGCCGGGCGTCTGGTCGGGCTCGACCCCTTGGAGTGGGCCGTCATCGTGCTGAACGTCGGTCTCGTCCTCGCCCTCGAGACCCTCAACACGGCCCTTGAGGGCTACGTGGACCTGGCCGCCCCGGGACGCGACGAGGTCGCGGCCCGGGCCAAGGACGCCGCGGCCGGCGCGGTCCTCATCGCCGCCGCCTCCTCCGTCCTGGTGGCGGCCTTCATCTTCGGCCCCCGCCTGGAGGAGCTCCGGACAGCCCTTCTGCAGGCCTGGAGGCTCCGACCGGGGCCCTCGGCCGCCTACGCTGCGGTCGTCCTGGGCTTCCTCCTGTCAGGGGTCCTGTGGCGGGGGAAGTGGCCTCCGAGGTAGAAAAGCGGCAGGGAGCCGGGGATGTCGGGAGGCGATGCTGATGACGCCGATGATGCGTTCGAGACCTGACGTCCGGTCCGTCACCGCCGACGTGGTCGTGGTCGGCTCGGGCGGGGCCGGGCTCTCGGCGGCCTGTGCGGCCGCCCGGGCCGGGGCCGACGTGGTCGTGGTCACCAAGGGCAGGGCGGGGCGGGCCAACGCGACGGCCTACGCCGGGGGAGGGTTCACCGTCTCCCCGCCGGCCGGCTCGGCCGCGGCCTTGGGCGAGGAGGCGCTGACCCCCGAGAAGCACTTCCGCCTGAGCCTCGAGACAGGACGCCTGCTCGGGGACCCGAGGCTCCTCGAAGAGATGTGCCGCCGGGGCCCGGAGGCGCTCCGAGAGCTGGAGCGCGAGTACGGGGTGAGGTTCGACTGGTCCTCCGGCGGGTGTTCCGTCCACCGCTTCGGCCGCCCGCCTCTGCTGGGCGGGTTCGGTCTCACCGGCCCTCTCGTGTCCTACCTCCGACGTGCGGGCGTGCGCCTCTTCGAGGGGACCGTTGTCACCCGCATCATGGTCGAGGACGGGAGGGTCGAGGGGGTTCTCGCCGTCTCGCCCGGCTCGGCCGGGGTGGACCTCATCGCGTTCGCCGCACCGGCCGTGGTCGTCGCGACCGGTGGGGGCGGGGCCGTCTACGGGCGGACCGACAACCCCCCGCGGATGACAGGCGACGGCTACCGCCTACTTCGGCGGGCCGGGGCCGCTCTGGTCGACATGGAGTTCGTGCAGTTCTACCCGTTGGGCGTCGCCGAACCGGGGCTTCCCGCACGTCTTCTCGACACCAGCCTCCTCGACTTCGTCCGGCTCACCGACGAGACGGGGGCCGAGCCTCTCGCCGGCAGGCTGGAGGAATGGGGACTGGAGTCCTGGGCTCGGGCCAACCTCTTCGCCCGCGACAGGCTGGCCGTCGCTCTGGCCCGGCACGCCGCCGCCGGCCACAGGCTCTTCCTGCGGACCGACGAGGTGCGCGGGGACGCTGTGCCGGGGGAGTATCTGGAGCACCTGCGCGGGTCCTTCCTCCGTTCTTTCGACCTCTTCTCCCGCCCGCTCAGGGTGGCCCCGACCCAGCACTACTTCTGCGGAGGGGCCGTCTTCAACGAGCGCGGCGAGGTCCTCGACGCTGAAGGGCGGCCGATACCGGGTCTTCACGCCTGCGGGGAGACCACCGGGGGAGTGGACGGCGCCAACCGGCTCGGGGGGAACGCCCTGACCAACATCGTCGTCTTCGGCTTGGCGGCCGGGAGGGCGGCGGCGGCATATGCCCGCGGCCGCTCGGGCCGGGCCTCCGTGACCCGGGCCCCGTGGTCCTCCGCCGCTCGCGAGGAAGAGGAGCGCCTCTCCCGCTGGGGTGTCGGAGACCGGGGGACGTGGCCGGGCGCCGCGGCGCCGGCCGGGGGGCGGGGCCGCGTGGGCCGCCGGGGCGCCGGGCGGCCGCACCGTCTGCGGCGGGAACTGCACGCCCTGGCCGACCGCCTGCTGGGGCCGGTCAGGAGCGGCCCGAAGCTGAAGGAGGCCCTGGCCGGACTGGAGGACCTCGGTCGCCGTGTGCCCGACCTCGAGGTGACGACCCCGTCAGACCTCCTGCTCGCCCTCGAGATGGAGTCGGCGGTGGCCACGGCGACCTATGTGGCCAGGTCGGCCCTTGAGCGGACCGAGAGCCGGGGGTCCCATTTCCGCGAGGATTTCCCGGCCGAGGACCCGGACTGGGAGAAGCATGTCGTCCTCGGGTAGCGGGCGCGGGATCGCCCGCCGAGGGATATGTCTCGCGCGCTGAGGGAAACACTGGTTTCTGGGGCAATGGTAGCCAGGTCTCGCCGGGGGACGGCGGCCTCTTGAGCCGAGGCCGCCCCTGCCCGCGGCAGGGTTGGAGGGCCTCGGCGCGGAAGTTGTCCTCTTGAACCGGAAGAGCCGGACCGGTAGAGCCGAGGAGGACGGGATGACCGGCGCCTGCCCTCCCGAACCCGCGCACCGGCCGGAACATGGCTCACCGGTCCCGCCGTCTGGAGGAGGAACCTTGACCAGACTCCGCAACTATTTCATCGCCGGCCTCATCGTCCTTGTCCCCATCGTCGCCACCTGGCAGCTCACGGTCTGGCTTTTCAACGTTCTTGACCGCCAGTTGCGGGGTCTCGTCGCCCGCGCCATCGGGCACGAGATCCCCGGGGCAGGCCTCGTCCTGGCCCTCGTCATCGTTCTCTTCGTGGGGCTCCTTGCCGCGAACTACGTCGGGCGCCGGGTGATAGGCTTCGGCGAGACCATCATGAAGCGTACGCCCATCGTCCGTAGCATCTATGTCACCATGAAGCAGATCACGGACGCCTTCGTCCGTCAGGAGAAGACGGCCTTCAAGCAGGTGGCCCTTATCGAGTACCCGCGGAAGGGGATCTACTGCCTCGCCTTCGTGACCTCGGCGGCACCGCCGGAACTGGCCGAGAGGACGGCGTCGGACCTCGTGGGAGTTTTCGTTCCGACCACGCCGAACCCGACGTCGGGCTTTCTCCTCTATCTGCCCCGTGAGGAGGTGACCGTCCTCGACCTTTCCGTCGAGGACGGTCTGAAGCTCGTCATCTCCGGCGGCGTGTTCGTCCCGCCGCGGCGCAGGAAGCCTTCGGCCGCCTTGGGAGGGGGTGCGGTGTGAGAGCGTCAGACCGCCGGCGCCGGGTGCCGGTGCTGGTCCTCGTCGTGGTCCTGGCCCTCGGGCCCGCTCTCGTCGGCCTGCTGGCAGCGGGCGGGTGCCGCCCCGCCCCCGTCGCCGGTCCGCCCGGTGCGGGGGATGACGGCTCCACCGGCAGCCCTGCGGGCGACGAGGGCGGCGGTGAGGTCTCCGGCGAGGGCTCGCAGGGGGACTCCGGAGGAGAGGGCGACGGGGAGCCGCCGCCCGGCCGGGCCGCCTGCCCGCTCTGCGGGACGTGGGTTCCCGAGGCGGACCTCCTCCACCGCCCCCTGGCGGTCGTCATCGACAACGCCGCCCCGTCGCGGCCGCAGTCCGGCCTCGGCGACGCCTGTCTGGTGTACGAGGTCCTTGTGGAGGGCCGCATGACGAGGTTCGTAGCCTTCTTCCTCCATACGGAATCGGCGGCCATCGGGCCGGTGCGGAGCCTCCGTCCCTACATGCTCGACCTTGTCATGCCCCTCGAGGCGGTGGTGGCCCACGTGGGCGGGAGCCCTCAGGCCCTTGAGGAGGTGGCCCGCCTCGGCTCCTCGGCGAGGAGCATCGACGCGATGAAGGACCCGGGAGCCTTCTGGCACATGTCGGGCCGCAGGCCGCCGTTCAACACTTTCACGGGCACCAGTCTCCTGCGGGCCGCCAGCCGGGCCCGGGGCTACGAGGGTTTCAGTCTGACCGCGATGACGCCCACGGCGTTCAGCTTCGCCGCCTCCGCGGAAGACGCCGTCCTGCCCACGGGGCAGTCGGTCATGCGCTTCACCCTCACCTACGGGGCGCCTGGCGGCTATGCCGTCACCTACGACTACGACCCGGAGTCCGGGCGGTGGATGAGGTACATCGGGGGGGCGGCCCACATCGACGCGGCGACAGGGCGTCAGCTCGGTGCGACGACGGTCATCGTCCACCGGGCGGCATGCCGGGTCATCCCGGGGGACCCCGAGGGACGCCTCGAAATGACCCTGACCGGCTCGGGCCGGGCGAAGGTCTTCGTCGGAGGGCGGGTCCTGGACGCCGTGTGGTCGAAAGCGGGAACGGACGGGGCTCTGGTGTACACGGGCCTTCAGGGCGACCCCCTGGTCCTGCCGCCGGGACCGGTCTGGGTGCTCGTGGTCCCGCCCGAGACCGCCCTCAGCCTGCAGTGAGGCCGAAGAGGAGGTGCCGTGGGTTGACGGGACCGTCGGGAAGGACACAGGGTGAGGACCTCCACCGTGAGGTAGGGGACACCGGCGTGACCCTGGAGGACCTCGTCCAGGAGGCCCTGGCCGCAAGGGAGATGGCCTACGCCCCGCATTCGGGCTTCAAGGTCGGGGCGGCCGTCCTCACACCCGGCGGCCGGGTCTACCGCGGGGCCAACGTGGAGTCGGCTTCGTATCCCCTGACGAACTGCGCGGAGCGGGTGGCCGTGCAGAAGGCCGTCTCGGAAGGGGAGAGGTCGGTCCTGGCCGTGGCGGTGGCCGCCGACGCGTCGTACCTGCGCTCCAAGAGGGCGGCGCAGGGGCCGGCGGCGGCGCCGGGGGCGGCGCGGGGACCCGGAGGAGCGGCCGGGGAGGTCGGGTCCGGAGAGGCGGAGCTCGACCTCTTCGTGACTCCCTGTGGGGCCTGCCGTCAGGTCATCTTCGAGTTCGGTCCCGACGCCGTGGTCGTCCTGGCCGACCTCGAGGGTGGGCGGTGCGTGACCTCTGCCCGCAGGCTCCTCCCGGGCGGGTTCAGACTGGAGGCGACCGAGCGTTGAGCGGGCCCCGGGCAGGGGAGCCGGGCCGGGAGCCGTCCGGGTTCCGCTCGGGCCTGGTGACCATCGTCGGCCGGCCGAACGTGGGCAAGTCGACCCTCCTGAACCGGCTCGTCGGCCGCAAGCTCGCCATCACCTCGGACAAGCCCCAGACGACCCGCAACCGCATCACCGGGGTCGTCAACCGGGAGAACTCCCAGATAGTCTTTATCGACACACCCGGTCTCCACCGGCCGAGGCACCGCCTCGGGGAGTACATGGTCGCGGTGGCCCTGGCGGCCATCGAGGAGGTGGAGGCCGTCCTCTTCATGGTCGAGGCCCCCGAGCGACCCGGTCCGGGTGACCGCTATGTCGCTGAAAGGCTGGGTGCCGCCTCGACCCCGGTCATCCTCGTGGCCAACAAGGCCGACCTCTGTCGGGGAGACGTCCTGCGGGCGAACCTCGACGCGTACCGGGAGCTGGGCGAGTTCGCCGCCGTCCAGGCCGTCTCCGCCCTCCGGGACCCTTCCTTCGAGCTCCTCCTCAGGACCATCGAGTCCCTCCTGCCCGAGGGGCCCCGCTACTACCCTGAGGACATGGTCACCGACCAGCCGGAGGCCTTCGTCATCGCCGAGCTGGTGCGGGAGAAGATCCTTGAGCTCACCCGGGAGGAGGTTCCCCACTCTGTGGCCGTTGCCGTCGAGGAGATGCGCTCGGGGGCGACGAGCAGAGGGCGGGACCGGGAGAGGGCCGACCGGGAGACGGGGCCCGCCCCCGCGCCGGGCCGGGACGACCTCCTCTACGTGCGGGCGGTGATCTACGTCGAGAGGGAGTCCCAGAAGGGCATCGTCGTCGGGGCCCGCGGGGCCATGCTCCGCGAGGTCGGAAGCCGCGCCCGGCGGGAGATCGAGGCCCTCTTCGGCTCCCGGGTCTACCTCGACCTGTGGGTCAAGGTCGAGAAGAACTGGCGCGACCGTGCGGCCGCGCTCCGCCTGCTCGGCTACACCCTGCCCCGCGACTAGAGCCCGGGACCGACGCCCGGGGGCCGGACCGGCCGGCCCCCGCTGTCTTTCCATCCCGGCGGTGGTGCGGTTCCAGCGGTTCTAATGGTAGTTCCGCTTGCCGATGCGGTAGACGATGCGGGCGAGGGTCTCCTTCTCCTCCTGGGTGGCCTCGTCCCAAAGGGTCATGAGAAAGGCCTCCTCCGGGTTGTCAGGCGAGGCCACCTTCTCGGCGAAGTTCCCCAGGCTCACCATGCCCTTGATTATCTGCTCCTCGGAGACACCGTGCCTGAGGCCGTCCTGGATGACGCGGGCCAGCTCCTGCGGTATGCCCTGGAAATCACGCTTCACCTGGTCCACTCCTTCCGCGGCTTCTTGCCTTATATCTCTCCAGGGCGGCCCCGAGTATGTAAGGAAGCCCGTCGTCAGAGGAGAGGCTTCCCGGGCAGGGGCGGGGAAGCCGAGTAGGAATGCGTGACCCGGACGAGGAGGCAGCCCCGCCACTTCCGGGCGACACCCTTCACCTGGTAGGCGATAGGGTCGGTCGTGATGACGGCCACGGCGACCCGGCTTCCCTCCGGGACGGCCGAGGCCACGGACGGGTCGGCGACCACGAGAGCCCTCTCCCCGACCGGGGCGACGCCCCCGGCGGGAAGGACGTCCACGGACGGTCCGCCGCCCCTCTCGACCGGCCAGGCCACGGCCTTCACGGCCTTGAGGCGGCCGAACTTTTCCGCGGCAAGGCGCGGCACTGTCCGGGACCCGGGGACGACATCACCCGAGGCCGCCGCCTGTGCCAGGCGGGCCGCCCTCAGGTGGGTGAGGAGGAGCCGGAGAGGCGGAAGGCGTCCGTCGGCTCCGGTCTCCTCGAGCTCCAGGGCCCCGGCGGCACGGATCGCGTTGTAGGGGTGGTGGACGAACATGGGCAGGCGCGCGATGGCCTCGAAGAGGTCCCCCGTGTTCTCGAAGCTCCGGAGCCTGGCCCGGGCCGTGAAGTAGTTCAGCCGGTCGTCGAGCGCGGTGAGGGCCGCCGCCCCGGTCGCGATGAGGTTCTGCTTGGTCTTCCACATCATGAACTCGGCGAAGCCCACGACACCCGGCTCGACCGGGGTCAGAGAGATGATCGGGACGACGTTCGGCTCTCCCGACGCGTCCACGGTGGCGAGGAACTTCGGGTTGCGGTCCCCGGCGAGGATCCGCGTCTGCCTTTCGCTCAGAACGGCACTCACTGAAGGGTCCCTCCGTTCAGCTTCCGGTCGTCCGCGGCGGACGGCGGCCGGCCGCCGCCCGATGCGTCCACGGCGAGGGCCCCGCCAGGCACGGGGTCGAGGCCCGCCTCCCGGGCCACCGCCAGGACGCGGTCCATGTCGGCCCGGCTCAGAAGCCCCCGACCGGCGAGAGGATAAGGCATGTCCAGTCGCTGATAGTCGGATTCGCAGAGGTTGTTGTAGGCCAGGAAATCGACACGTTCCGCACCCGGCATCTCCCGGGAAATGAACTCGGAGACGGCCCTCACGTTCTCGTCGTCGTCCGTGTAGCCCGGAATGACCGGGAACCTCACCCAGAAGGGCCGTCCGCTCGCCGCGAGACGCCGCGCGTTCTCCAGGATGAGCCTGTTGTCGACACCGGTGGCCCTGCGGTGTCGGTCGGGGTCGATCAGCTTCAGGTCGAAGAGGACCAGGTCGCAGGCCTCGACGGCCCTGTCGAAGACCGGGCTCGGCGCGAAGCCGGACGTGTCGAGGGCCACGTGGATGCCGGCGGCGCGGAGGAGGCCTGCCGTGGCGAGGTAGAACTCGGGTTGGGCGAGGCACTCTCCGCCCGAGAAGGTGACTCCCCCGCCGGACGAGCGGTAGAACTCCACGTCGCGGGCGAGCTCGGCGGCCAGCCAGTCGGCGGAGATGACACGCCCGACGACCTCGAGCGCGGCCGCGGGACAGACCCCGGCGCAGGTGCCGCAGGCCCGGCACTTTCTCCGGTCTATGACCACACCTTCCGGACGGCGGGTGAGGGCCGAGTTCGGACACGAGAGGAGGCACTCGCCGCATCCGATGCACCTGGCCGCGTGCCAGATAAGCTGCGGCTTCGGGGACAGGCCCTCCGGGTTGTGGCACCAGGCGCACCTCAGCGGGCAGCCCTTGAAGAACGCCGTGGTGCGGAGGCCCGGTCCGTCCTCGGTGGAGAAGGTCTGGATGTTGAAGATCACGCCCTTGACGGCGTTACCGCCTTCGCCGGTGACTATCGTTGCCAACCCCTCTTCAGAAGCAGTGTGACTCGCGTAGGATGATCTCGTCCTGTATGGCCTTGCCGAGGGAGACGAAGTAGGCGTTGTAGCCGGTGACCCGGACGAGAAGGTTGCTGTAGTCAGCCGGGTTCCTCTGCGCCTCCCTGAGGGTCTCGGGGTCGATGACGTTTATCTGCAGAGCCGTCCCGCCGAGCCTGCCGTAGGCCCGGAGGAAGGCGGCGAACTTCTTGCGGTGCTCCGGGTCGCGGAGGACCGAACGGCTGAAGCTCATGGTGTGCGAGGCCCCGTTCGGGGCTGTCTCGAGGTTGAGGGCCCCCACGGAGTGGACGACGGAGGTGGGGCCGGACCGGTCCTGTCCGACGCAGGGGCAGACGCCGTTGGAGAGGGGCCGTCCCTTGACCCGGCCGTCGGGGGTGCTGGCGGTGAGAGGCCCGTAGGCTATCCAGTAGTTCCAGGACAGGTAGCCGCCGCGGAACCGGCGCCCTGTCGCCGGCGACCGCCTGCGGAAGACTTCCGTGGTCCAGAACTCGGAGAGGTCGCGGGCGATGTCGTCGACATAGGGGTCGCCGTTGCCGAACTTGGGCCCCCGGGTGACGAGGAGCTGGCGAAGGTTCTCCAGACCGTCGAAATCGGCCCTGAGGGCCCGCACGAGTTCAGCCATGCCGACCCGCCGCTCGTCGAAGACGAGCTTCTTGACCGCGGCCACCGAGTCGGCCAGTGTCGCCAGGCCGACGCCTTCAACGGTGATGTAGCTGTGCCGGGGACCCCCGGCGGTCACATCGCGGCGGCTCTCGACGCAGCCGTCGACGATGGTAGAGAGGTAGGGGGTCGGCTCCCAGGTGGCCCGTATCCGGTCGGCCTCCGCGGCGCAGGCCAGGAGGCGGTCGATGAGGGCCAGGAGCTGCCGTTTCACGGCGGCGTAGAACTCGTCGAAGGTCTTGAAGGACTCGGGTCTTCCCGTCGCAGGGCCTATCCGGGTGCCGGTGACCATATTCACCCCGTTGTTGAGGGCGAGTTCGACGGCCTTCGCCAGGTTGAGGTTCACGTCCACCGTGCCGGAGCGGTCGTCCCCCTGCAGGGTGTTCTCCAGGCACCCTACCGGCGCGTAGTCCCACAGCCGTTCCTCGGGGAGACCCTGCCAACGGAGCCCCCTGATCGCGTTCTCGTCGAAGTTCAGAAGGAACGGGGAGCCCTGGGCCTCGGCCACCATCTCGACCACGCGGTCCAGAAGGTCGTCCGGGGTACCGGCGTGAAGCCGGACGTTGGGCTTGGGCTCCAGGAGGTTCATCTTCTCGATGACGTCGAGGATGAGCCAGGTCAGCTCATTGGAGGCGTCCTCGCCGTCCTGACCACAGCCCCCGATGGTGACGAGCTGCCCGAAGCCCGAGGTTATGCCCTGGTTGGCCCCTATGCGTCCCTGGTAGTCATAGGCGTAGTTGTGCTTGATCCAGAAGCACTGGAGGATCTCGGCGGCCCTGTCCCGGGTCAGCCGTCCTTCGTCGAGGTCCCTTCTGTAGTAGGGGTAGAGATACTGGTCGATGCGGCCGTAGGAGAGGCCCGCTCCGGGGTAGGATTCGGCGGCCATGACCAGCATGTGGGTCATCCACAGGGCCTGGACCGCCTCGTGGAAAGTCTCGGCGGGGAGCCACGGCACCTTGCGGCAGATGGCGGCAATCTCCCTGAGCTCGGCCTGGCGCTCGGCCGGTGTGTCCGGGTCGGCCGCGAGCCGCTCCGCTTCAGCGGCGTAGCGCTCCGACAGGATGCGCGGGGCGTCGCATGAGACGGCGAGAGCCTCCAAGGACTCGCGGGCCTCCGGGTCGGTCTCCTGGGACATCTCCTCCTCGATGCCGGCCTTGATGCCGGAGAATCCGAGCTCCAGCACCTTGGGGTAGTTCGGGATGATGTGGCCGGGTATGGCCCCGGTGTTCCCGACGGCCTCCGCGTTGAGGGCCACGAGGTCCTTGAACCATCTGTCGACGGCCGGGCGGAAGCGCGCGGCCTCCTCGCGGGTGAGGCACCGCGAGAGGGCTGTCGAGAACTGGCCGCCGACGATGAGTTCCCCGTCGAGGATTTGGACCGGGAGGTGGTCCTTCAGGACGCAGTTGAAGAACAGGGCCCGCCGCATGGCGATGCTCCGCTCCCAGAAGCCCTCCGGGAGCGGGACGACGGTCGCCCCCGCCAGGAGGCTGTCGACGATGGACGGGATAAAGGGGAAGATCTCCGGGACCACGCCCCAGTTCACGGGGTTGTATACTGTATCCCAATCCGTGCCCGTAGTGAAAGCCATGACCTCGTTGCGGAAGTAATCCCTCTCGTAGAAGGACCAGTACTCCTCCCGGAGCCTCTTCACCCGCGGCGAGAGTTCCGGCGACGGCATCCACAGCTCGACCATCCTGCGGCACCTCCCGATCGACGACGCTACAGGAATGACCTTGACCAGATAAGGCCGTTGACCGCTAAGACTACTCGTGAGCATTCGATTGTCGTCTGCAGAAGACCTCCCGGGTGCCTGCCGGGCCCACGCACCGGGCGTCGGAGCCCCGGCAGCGGGCGCCTGCGCTCGGAGGCCGGGCGCCCGCATAGTAGGGCCTGGGCAGGAATGCGCGCGCCCCCTGAACAAATTACTGGAGTGAAAGGGGATATGCCCGGAATGGTCCAGCAAAGGCCCACCCCCCGCTGGCGGGAGGCCGCCGGGCGCGGTGAGGTCACCCCGGACGAGCTCGCCCGGATTATCGACCACACCCTGCTGAAGGCCCAGGCCCTGCCGGCGGACATCGAGCGTCTCTGTGACGAGGCGGTCCGCTACGGCTTCGGGGCCGTCTGCGTCAACCCCGTCCATGTCCCCCTGGCCGTCGGTCGTCTGAAGGGCACCGCCGTGAGGGTCTGCACCGTGGTGGGGTTCCCGCTCGGGGCGACCGCGTCCGACGTGAAGGCCGCTGAGGCGGCGTGGTGCGTGAGGCGCGGCGCTCAGGAGGTGGACATGGTCATCTCTATCGGCCACCTCAAGGCCGGAGACGTCGAGACCGTCGAGGAGGACGTGCGGGCCGTTGTCTCAGCCGTCAGGGGCGCCGCCGGCACGGGGGCTCGGGCTGCGGGCGGGCCGCTGGTGAAGGTCATCATCGAGGCCTGCTATCTCAGTGAAGGAGAGAAGGTCACCGCCTGCCGGCTGGCGGCGGCGGCCGGCGCGGACTTCGTTAAGACCTCGACCGGGTTCGGACCCTCCGGAGCGACGGTCGAGGACGTCTCCCTCATGCGCCGGACCGTCGGTGAGGACCTCGGGGTCAAGGCGGCCGGGGGCATCCGCGACTACCGGACGGCCCTGGCCATGGTCGCCGCGGGTGCCGACCGCCTCGGGATGAGCGCCGGGGTGGCCGTCATCGAAGAGGCCCGCTCCGTCTTCGAGCACGGCAGGGACGAGGACTGACAGGTGGCCAACTACAAGGCGACGGGTCTCATCCTCAAGACGCGCGACTTCGGTGAGTCGGACCGCATCGTCACCATCCTCGACCCCGACCTCGGCAAGCTCGAGGCCGTCGCCAAGGGGGCCCGGCGCACGAGGAGCCGCCTCGGCGGGCCGTGCCAGCCCTTCTCCCACAACCAGTTCCTCCTGTGGCAGGGAAGGAGTCTGGACGGCATCATCCAGTGCGAGGTCCTTGACTCGTTCGCCCCTCTCCGCGACGACCTTCTCAAGCTGGCGGCGGCCAGCTACATCACCGAGCTGGTCGACGAGGTCGTCCGGGAGAAGGACCCGAGCCCGGAGGTCTTCGACCTGACCCTGGGCACCTTCCGCTGGCTGGCCGAGGTCGACGCCGCCCCCGGGCCCGTGACCCACGTCCTCAGGGCGTTCGAGGTGCGGCTTCTCACCCTCGTCGGCCTCGGGCCCTCCCTCGATTCGTGCGCTACCTGCGGTGTGCCCGTGGAGAGCTGGGCCGACCGGAGCGCCGGACAGGCGGGCGCCCTGGCCTTCAGCGCGGCTGCCGGAGGCGTCGTGTGCCCGGCCTGCCGGGCCCTGTGGCCCTCCCCGGGGGCCCCTCCCGGCGTGGTCCCGCTGGCCCCCGGCACCCTGCGGGCCCTGCGCTACCTCGCCGGAGCGGACCTCGACAAGGCCCGCGTCTTGCGACTCACCCCCGGCGCGGCGCGCGAGATGGAGCGGGCCCTCCGGGAGCACATCGTCTACCACCTCGACCGCAGGCCCAGGACCCTGGATTTCCTGGACAGCGTGCTCGGCTGGTGCGTTGACACCCCCTACCACGTGTGCTAGATTTCCGCCGACGACCCGGCCGGCTTCCGTGGAGGACGGGAAGTCGTCGTTTCGGGCTACAGCGGACGGAGATACTTACGGGGAGGCGGGGGATATCGTTGAACCCGATCATCTGGCTCATCGGGCTTGCCGTGGCCTTCGTCCTCCTGGACGAATGGCAGCGCCTGCGCCGGCGGGTCAAGGCCCTCGAAGACCGCGTCGCGCGTCTGGAGCGCGGTGAGGGGGGTGGGTCGGACTGGCCCGCAGACTGACTCTCCAGGAGATCGTCATGGCCCTCGACCGCTTCTGGGCCGACCAGGGCTGTCTTGTCGTCACGCCCTACGACATCGAGAAGGGCGCGGGGACGATGAGTCCTTTCACCTTCTTCCGGGCTCTCGGCCCTGAGCCGTGGCGCGTGGCCTACGTGGAGCCGTGCCGCCGGCCCGCCGACGCCCGGTACGGGGAAAATCCCAACCGGGTCGGGTACTACTACCAGTACCAGGTCATCCTCAAGCCGTCCCCGGACGACGTGGTCGAGACCTACCTGCGGAGTCTCGAAGCCCTCGGCATCGAGCCGGCCAGGCACGACATCCGCCTCGTCGAGGACAACTGGGAGGCGCCGACCCTGGCCGCCTGGGGGCTCGGGTGGGAAGTGTGGCTCGACGGGATGGAGATAACCCAGTTCACCTATTTCCAGCAGGTCGGCGGCTACGACACGAGGCCCGTCTCGGCGGAGATAACCTACGGGCTCGAGCGTCTGGCGATGTACATCCAGGAGGTCGACAACTTCTGGGACATCCTCTGGAACGACGATGTCACCTACGGTGAGATCGCCCACCGCGCCGAGGTCGAGCTCTCGCGCTACGGGTTCGAGGAGGCCGACGTCCAGATGCTTCTCGACCTGTTCGCGACGTACGAGACCGAGGCCCGGCGCCTGGTCGAGCGCGGCCTCATCATCCCGGCTTACGACTACGTCCTCAAGTGCTCGCACACGTTCAACCTCCTCGACGCCCGCGGCGCCGTGAGCGTCACCGAGCGCACCAAGTACCTGGGTCGCGTCCGGACCCTCGCCCGCCGCTGTGCACAGGGCTACCTCGCCTGGCGGGAGAGCGTCGGTTTCCCGCTCCTCGAGGGTGGGGCCGGCGGAGGTGAGGACCGGTGACGAAGAACGATTTCCTCCTTGAGGTCGGCACCGAGGAGATTCCCGCCAGGGTCATGCCGCGTCTTCTCCGCGACATGGAACGGAAGGCCCGCGAGCTCCTCGAGGCCAGCCGCCTTACTTACGAGGACGTCGAGACCCTGGGGACCCCGCGCCGGCTGGCGGTCATCGCCACCGCCGTGGCCGCGCGCCAGCCGGACGAGGTCGTGGAGGTGAAGGGTCCGTCGGAGCGGGTCGCCTACGGTGAGGAGGGCCAGGCCGGCGGGAAGCTGACAAAGGCCGGGCTGGGGTTCGCCCGGTCACAGGGGGTCGCCCCCGAGGACCTCATCGTCAAGGACACCCCGGCCGGCCGGTACGTCTTCGCGCGCAGGACCGACGCCGGCCGCCCGGCGACGGAGGTCCTCGCCGGGCTGTCCGAGACGCTCATCCGCTCTCTCGAGGTCGAGCGTCCCATGCGGTGGGGGAGCTCCGACTTCCGGTTCATCCGGCCCATCCGCTGGCTGGTGGCCCTCTACGGTGACGAGGTCCTCCCGGTGGAGGTCGCCGGGGTGAAGGCCGGCCGCGCCACCCGCGGGCACAGGTTCCTCGCCCCCGGGGAGACCCCGACCGTGTTCAAGGCCTCGGCCTACCGCGAGGTGATGGAGCGCGTCGGGGTCATGGTCGACCCGGCCGAGCGCCGGCGGACCGTGGCCGAGGGTGCGGCGCGCGAGGCGGCGCGTCACGGAGGCTGGCCTATGCTCGACGACGAGCTCCTCGAGGAGATCACCCACCTCGTCGAGTACCCCACCGTCCTCACCGGGTCCTTCCCGCGGGAGTTCCTCGACCTCCCGACCCCGGTCCTGGTCACGACCATGCGCCACCACCAGCGCTACATCCCGGTGGCCGAGGCCCAGGACGGCACCCTCCTGCCGGTCTTCATCGTGGTGCGCAACGGCGGACAGGAGGGCCTCGACCTCGTCCGGGCCGGCAACGAGAAGGTCCTCGAGGCCCGCCTGTCCGACGCCCGGTTCTTCTTCGAGGAGGACAAGAAGACGCCGCTGGCCGAACGGGTCGACGCGCTCGACGGCATCCTCTTCCTGGAGGGCTTCGGCACCATGCGCGACAAGACCGAGCGTCTCGTCCGCCTGGCCGGAGTCGTCTGGGAGGGCCTCGGGCTCCCGCCCGAGGGCATGGCCACCGTCGGCCGGGCGGCGCGGCTCGCCAAGGCCGACCTGGCGACGAAGATGGTCTACGAGTTCACCGAGCTGGAGGGTGTCATGGGCCGGGAGTACGCCCTCCTGTCCGGTGAGCCCCGCGAGGTCGCCGAGGCCATCGCCGAGCACTACCTCCCGCGGGGGGCCGGCGACCGGCTCCCGGCCAGCCCTTACGGCCGCGTCCTGGCCATCGCCGACAAGCTCGACACCATCGTGGCCTGCCTGGCCGCCGGCATCGAGCCCACGGGGTCGCACGACCCCTACGGCCTGCGCCGGCAGGCGGCGGGAGTGCTGGCCGCGGTCATCGACGGCGGCTACCTCCTCTCCCTGGCCGAGCTCGTGCCGAAGGTCGCCGAGCCGCTCGAGCCCTTCGTGCGGGCCCGTGCGTCGAAGGCGGGGGCGCCAGAGGTCTGGGACCCCGGGCGCCTGACGGCGGCCGTCCTGACCTTTTTCCTCCCGCGCCT
>CAJXZV010000034.1 GCA_913063835.1 uncultured Eubacteriales bacterium | reverse complement strand
GGCCGCTGCCCAACCTGTTCTCCGAGGAGGCCGAGTTCCAACTCTACCAGGCCTGTCTCGCGGCCGGGGAGCGGGTCTCGTCGGCTCTCGCGTCGGCCCGGGAAAGGGCTCGAAGGATGGCGGCCGCCGGTCGGGGAGCGGAGGCGGTCGGGGTGATGGTCGACGCCTACCGCACGATCCTGGAGGAGCTGTCGAACCTCCGCCCGACGGTCGACAGATTCTTCGACGACGTTCTGGTCATGACCGAGGACGAGAACATCCGGGAGAACCGGCTGGCCCTCTTGAAGGCCGTCGCGGCGACCATGGGGGCCGGCGGTGACCTTTCTAAGCTGGTCGTCGCCAGCTAGCGAGCGGGCCCCGGACGGGCCCGGTCCAGACCGAAGACCGAAAAGGGAGGTTGACGCGGTGACTCGACATGGAACCACAACCCACGAGAAGAGCGGAACCCGGAAGAAGAAGTGGGTCTATCTCTTCGAGGAGGGGCGGGCCGACCAGAGGCGGCTTCTGGGCGGCAAGGGCGCCAACCTGGCCGAGATGACCAACATCGGCCTCCCGGTCCCTCCGGGCTTCACCATCTCGACCGAGGCGTGCATCGCCTATTACGACGCAGGCGGCAGGTTCCCGGAGGGGCTCCGTGAGCAGGTCTCCGACCGTCTGGCCGTCATCGAGAAGAAGACGGGCAAGAAGTTCGGCGACCCGGCGAACCCGCTCCTCGTCTCGGTCCGCTCCGGGGCTATGGTCTCCATGCCGGGCATGATGGACACCATCTTGAACCTCGGCCTCAACGCCGAGACGGTGGAGGGGCTGGCCGCCCGCTCGAACGACCCCAGGTTCGCCTATGACTGCTACCGCCGGTTCATCCAGATGTTCGGGAACGTTGTTCTCAAACTGGAACACCACGACTTCGACAAGATCATCGGCGCCCAGCGCCGGAAGGCCGGCGTCGAGTTCGACCACGAGCTCACGGTCGACGACCTCAAGGAGGTCATCGCCGCCTACAACGACTTCATCAGGGAACACACGGGGTCGGCCTTCCCGCAGGACCCGACCACCCAGCTCCACATGGCCATCGAGGCGGTCTTCGCCTCGTGGAACAACGACCGGGCCATCGTCTACCGCAACGTGAACAAGATCCCGCACGACCTCGGCACGGCCGTCAACGTCCAGACCATGGTCTTCGGCAACCTCGGGCCGACCTCGGCCACCGGGGTCATGTTCACCCGCAACCCGGCCACCGGCGAGCCCGGGGTCTACGGCGAGTACCTCGTCAACGCCCAGGGTGAGGACGTCGTCGCCGGCATCCGGACCCCCAAGCCCCTCGAGGCCATGAAGGACGAGATGCCCGAGACCTACCGCCAGCTCGTCGACCTGTGCGAGACCCTCGAGAAGCACTACCGCGACATGCAGGACATCGAGTTCACCGTGGAGGACAGGCGGCTCTACGTCCTCCAGACGCGGGCCGGCAAGCGCACCGCGGCCGCGGCGGTGAAGATAGCCGTCGACATGGTCGGCGAGGGGCTCATCGACCGTGAGGAGGCTGTCATGCGCTTCCCGGCCGAGCAGGCCGAACAGCTCCTCAAGCCGATGATCGCCTGGGAGCGGGTCAAGAGGGAAGGCCTCGAGCCGGTCAAAGTCGCCGCGGGCCTGCCGGCCTCGCCCGGCGCCGCCCTCGGCAAGGTCGTCTTCACTTCCGCCGAGGCCGTGGAGATGGTGGGAGAGGAAACAGACCCCAAGAAGAGGCCCAAGGTCATCCTTGTCCGACCCATGACCAACCCGGACGACATCCGCGGCATCCTGGCCGCCCAGGGGGTCCTGACCAGCCAGGGCGGCATGACCTGCCACGCGGCCATCGTCGCCCGGCAGTGGGGCATCCCCACCGTCGTCGGCTGCCAGGCCTTGGAGATAGACGAGGACAAAAGGCTCATCAACGTCAACGGCCGCGTCATCCGGCAGGGCGACGTCGTGACCATCGACGGCTCGACCGGCGACGTCTACCTCGGCGAGCTCCCGCTGGTGGAGCCGCGGATCAGCGACGAGTTCGCCACTCTGCTCGGCTGGGCCGACGAGTTCCGGCGTCTCGGCGTCTGGGCCAACGCCGACACCCCCAAGGAGGCCGCCCGGGCCCGTGAGTACGGGGCCGAGGGCATCGGCCTGTGCCGGACAGAGCACATGTTCCTCGTGCCGGAGCGCGTGCCCGTCGTGCGTCGGATGATCCTCGCCGAGGACGAGGCCGTCCGCCGGGAGGCTCTCGACGAGCTGCTTCCGATGCAGGAGGAGGACTTCTACGGCATCCTCAAGACCATGCAGGGCCTACCGGTGACCATCCGGCTCCTGGACCCGCCGCTCCACGAGTTCCTGCCCCACCGTGACCACCTCCTGGTCGAGCTGACCGAGCTCCGCGTGACGGGCGCCGGCGCCGACGGGGCCGACCCCGAGCGGCGCAAAAAGATGGAGGAGACCGAAGAGCTCCTCCGCCGCGTGGATGAGCTCCACGAGTTCAACCCCATGATGGGGCACCGCGGTGTGCGCCTGGGCGTGACCTTCCCTGAGGTCTACGAGATGCAGGCCCGGGCCATCTTCCGGGCGGCCGCCCGGCTGGTCAAGGAGGGTGTGGATGCCCGGCCGGAGGTGATGATCCCGCTCGTCGGCCTCGAAGGCGAGATCGCCATGATGCGGGAGCTCGTCGTGCGGGTGGCGGAGGAGACCATGAAGGAGTTCGGTGTGAGGTTCGAGTACCATGTGGGCACGATGATCGAGGTCCCGCGCGGAGCCCTCGTCGCCGACGAGATCGCCCGGCACGCCGAGTTCTTCTCCTTCGGCACCAACGACCTGACCCAGATGACCTTCGGCTTCAGCCGTGACGACGCCGAGGGCAAGTTCCTCGGGGCCTACCTCGAGCAGAGGATTCTCAAGGACAACCCCTTCGCGACACTCGACCAGAGCGGCGTCGGCCGCCTCATGGAGATGGCCATCCTGCGCGGACGCAACGTGCGCGAGGACCTGAAGGTCGGCATCTGCGGCGAGCACGGCGGGGACCCCGAGTCCATCGGGTTCTGCCATGAGGCAGGGCTCGACTACGTGAGCTGCTCGCCCTTCCGCGTGCCGACGGCGCGGGTGGCCGCGGCCCAGGCGAAGATCCGGGAGGACCGCGCCAAGCGCGGCTTCGTGCCCGACGAGCGCGGGGAGAGGTAGGGCACCGTGGAGATGCTACACGAGAGCGATAGGGTGCTCGCGGACGAGTAGGGTTCTGGTGAACTCCAGGACCTCTTCGGGCTCGAGGTCGCCCAGGTCGCGGGTGAGTTGTCCGAGGTCGAGCTTCTCAGCCGTGAGGCCGGCCCGGGCACGGTTGGCGAGCAGGAGGGCGCGTCGGAGGGGGTCGGCCAGGCCGCGGCGCGTCCTCTCCCGGGCCCGCCTGATTGCGCGTGCTGCGTCCTCGACCGTCGCTTGGTCCAGGCTGGCCAAGGCCACGTCGATGAGGGTGCGTGTCCGGAGTCCGGCTGTCTCGGGGTCGACTGGGCTCAGCGCGTACCATTCCAGTGCATAGAAAGATTCTTGTGAATGCTCGACAACGCTCGACCTCACCCGGCAGCGGGGACCGAAGGCCGCGCACCAGCCCCGCTTGGCCAGGGCGCGCGGACCGCGGGCGAGCAGGGCGTCCGCGGCGCGAACGAGCGTGGCCGTCGCCGGCCCCGCTGCCGGACCGAGCGGGAAGACGTGCGCCCCCGCAGAAGCCCTTTCAACGACCGGCCCGGCTCTCACCTTCAGCCCGCTGGTCCTGAGACGCAGGGCTGCAGCCGGCGGCCCGCTCCGGCTACCGGACGGGCGGGGAAGGCCCCCCAGCCGGACGGCCTGGGTACTGGCGAGTGCTTCGTCGCCCGCGGACACCGCCGCGACGATCAGGCGCGAGGGGTCGTAAGCTTGAAGGAATTTCTCTCTGACTTCGTCGTATCCCAAGCGACACAGCCGGTCGGCACCGTCCAGCAATGTAAGTCCCGGGCTCCTTCCGGGGCGGACCAGACCGCTCATGGCACAGCCCAGTCTGAAGCTCGGGGAGGCGGCCGCGTGTGCCAGCTCCTCGGTCACCGCCTCTACCTCGGCGCGGTAGAACGGAGGCTCGGTCTCCGGAAAGTGAAGGCCGCCGTCCAGGATGCGGGCTGCTGCCACCAGTCGGTCGGGCGGGGCGGCGAGGATGAAACCCATCGTCTCGGCGTCCACGAAGCCGTCCACGAACCCACCGAGTTCATCGATGTCTTTCATGACCCCGGCGTGGGGGTCGCCAAGAAGGATGTGTTCCCACAGATGCGGGAGAAGGGGGTCAAGGGGGACGGCCTCGTGCCCGAGAGGCAGGGTGACCACCAACACCCCGACCGGAGCGCTGCACCCCGTCTCCGCGACCCGGGTCACGTCATCATCCCGGCGGACGGTCAGACGACCCGCGACCGCGCCTCTCATCCGACCAACGCCTCCTCTTCTTCCAGGAGCTTGGGGGTGCCTGTGATGTTGGCGAACGGCCACAGCCGCGCCACCCGCCGGACCACGCCCTTTCGCTCGACGGACTCGACGGCGTCCAGGACGTTCTGGAAAGCAAGGTGCAGGGCGGTCGGCCGTTCGCGCAGGGCGTCCCACATGCACTGTTGGCTGTTGGTGACGGCCACCTCCGGCTGGTCGGCGAGTCGCTTCCAGTCCTCGTAGGACATCTCTCCGCGGAGGTAGGGGCTGTTGGCCGCCCCGTGGGGGCAGTAGGGTCTCTCGCCTCGTTCAGCACCTGCGACGAGGATGTTCGGGACGGCAGGGCGGGAACAGACCGCAGCCAGACCGCGGGTCACGGACTGCGCCCCGTGCCGAAGGACGACACGGTGACCGTCGTCAGAGGTGAGCACCTCGAGCTTGGTGTGTGGCCGGTCGCTCAGCAGCTCCGGTCGAAGTGTCTTCCCGAAGACGTCACTTAGGGAGCGTGTCACAAGCCAGAGCAGGTAACGCCGTCGTGCGTAGGCAAAATTCTCCACCGCCAGGACGCCGCGGTAGAAAGCCTGGCCCAGCGCTGAGAGGAAGGGCACCCCGCCGGCGCCGGTCTTGACGAGTTCGATGTCTATAACTCCCTCGCGTGCCGCCTGGACGCTCACCGCCTCATGGAAGTGGAGGAAGAACTCGAGTCCCGCTCGGGCGGAGCCGTCGTGGATGACCAGCACGAGGTCTCCTTCTCTGAGGCCGACGGCAGCCAGGTCCTCGGCTGACCAAACCGTGTCGACCACGTTGACCTCGGAGAAATGCCCGAAGTGAAGAAGGCGGAAGAAGTCTCGCCGGAAGTTCTCGTGGAGCGTCTCAGGGACGTCGGCGTCCGACGCCGGCAATGTCCCTTCATCCTCCCGGACTCCGCCCGGGGCGACCTCTAGGGGCCCGAGGACCTCGTCCACGTACCGGGCGCCCTCGGCGAAGACCCGCCGGAGATCGAGGTCGAAGACTGGAGGCTCCTTGGCAAGGTCCAAGGTGTGATGGATGAAGCGCCACCCGAGGACCCGGACCTCGCGCCGGTCGAGGTCGGCGAGATTGAGGCCCAGCTTGACGAGCGTGTAGCCGCAGTTCGGGTCACTGAGGGCGGCGGGATAGACATAAGCTTCCTCCACAGGGGCCTCGAACACTATGCCGTTCGGTATCCCGAGTTCGTCCGGTGCACTGTCGGGGAGGACGAAGGCCTGTCTGATGCCTGGAAGCCCTCGGACGCACCCGAGATTGTCTTCAAGGCTCGGGCCGGTCGTTCTCCGGAGCCAGTCGTTCATCCAGATCTGGATGCGGGGACTCGTGGCTTTCCGTTTCTGCACGGTTCTCAACCTCCTTCGATTGACAGGACCCACAGGTCCCCCTGAGAGCGCAGGACGCGCATATGGTAAGCCTCGGCGAGGAAGGCGGCCGTGCGGCTGGTGGTCACGAGATAGAATCGGTCAGCCGACACCAGGGGGAGGACCGGGGCCATCACCTCTTCTGAAAGCCTTCGGGCCTCGCGCGTTCCGCGGACGACCAAGGTCAGGGCGAAATCGGGTTCGGCTTGGAGGAGGCCGTCAAGGAGAACGATCCCCCGCGGCGAGTGCAGGATATCGTGAAGCCAGGCGTGGGCCTCCGCGCCCTGATGATTGGTCGCCGGGCAGGCCGAATCGGGTCTTTCCGCGCCGGTCGGACGGAAGCTCTGGAAGCTGGTCCACAGCAGGACCGGGCCTGACGGCGCGAACCGTCTGGCGGCCCCTGCGAGGTCGCGCGGTGACGGGTGGCCCCCTCGTTCCCAATCGTGTCGCCAGAGAGCCTGGGCGATGACCGATGCGAGGTTGACCGGTCGTCCCAACCCAAGGTCGCCGAGCCGAGCCCACAGGGCTGCACCGTCCGACGACGGGGTCGCGGAACCGGTGGCGTCGGTCATGAGTTGTTCTCCCGCGGGTTGTGGCGCGCCGGTCGAAGCTGTCTCACGGTCCGACCGGTCGGTCGGGCCCGGCCCATCGGCCGTCTCCGCGGAGGTCAGCACCTCCACCCGTCCCTCCCGGCCCGTGGCCTCCAGGCGCACTCGCGTTCCAGGCGGGAGGAGCGCTCTCGCTTCAGGCACGCCCGCGACGCAGGGGATTCCGAACTCGCGGCACAGGATGGCGGTGTGCGACAGCAGACCCAGTTCTTCCACCACCACGCCGGCCGAACGGACCAGGAGGGGAAGGTCTTCGGGACTTGTCGAGAGGGCCACGAGTATGCTCGGGTCCTCCCCTGACGAAGGGTCGTCGATATGCCTGACGACACCCTCCGCGCGTCCCGTCGATACGGTGGTCCCGGTGACGATTCGGCTGACACCGACGGTCACGGTCGGGCGGGAGGGCTGGCTCTCCGGATGGGCGTCATGCTCTGTCGGAAGCTCCGCCGTGACGGGGCGGGCCTGGACCACGTACAGCATCCCGTCCTCGTCGATGGCCCACTCCACGTCGGCCGGTCCGTCCAGGATGTCCTCGGCCGCCAGAACCAGTGCCCTCACATCTTCGAGCTCGCCGGGCCCTAGGACCTCGCCGGGGTCCCCCTCCAGAACGGCCCACACGGCTGCCCGTTGCCGGTCCACCCAGAGGACTCGGGCGGAGGAGCGGTCCTCTCTCGTCAGGGGGATGAGTTCTGCGCGGGCCCCGGGAGGCATGGTCCAACCCTGAGCAGGTGGCACGAAGGTGACGAACAGCCGGTCCACTGCACCTTCTGTCCTTGTCCTCTCTGCCAGCACCCTGCCGCTGCGGGACACGAAGTACCGGCGTGGAGCCGCAAGGCCTTGGACCAGCGCCTCAGCGTGCCCCAGGACTGCTTCCACGCAGACACCTCCCCCGGGGTGCGAGAAGGCCACCCCGGACTTCGCCGGTCGGACCATCCTTTGCACGAGGACGGATACCTCCGTGGGAGACCGGTGCTCCTGTTCCACGGCTACGCCTCTCCCCGCTACCCGGCGGCCGGCGCGGCGGACCTCCGCCACCGCCCGGGACAAGGCAGGAAGGGACCAGATGTTGGGTCGGCTCAGAAAGAGCCCGGCGTAGCTATGTCTGTCGGAATCCTCGACGACGGCGCTGGAGCGGCAGATGAGCGGAAGGCGGAAGCCGGATGACAACTCCTCGGCTGCTCGCGCGACGGCACGTCGGACGCGCCTTCGGGTGGTTCCGAGGTCTCCGTCGAATTCCTCTGACGCCAGCACGACCCCGTCGGGCACCGGGAGCCCCCGCCTCAAGAGCTGACCCAGGACGGCGGCCTTCCGTCCAACTCTCTTCTCCTGCGCGGCTGAGTCCGCCAGAGGAATCGGCTTCATGCGGTCCCCGCCTCCTTAACGACCAGGGCCCAATCCATCTCCATCGGGTCCAGCCCTCGTCGTACCGCGAACCACTCGAGCAGAGCAAACGCCCGGGAGCGGAGGACGTGGCGGTCCTCTTCCTGTTGCGTGATTGACCGCAGGAAGTCGGCAGCGACCAGTGCCCAAAGGTGCCCCTCGGTCGGGACTCCGGCCCGCGGGGCCTGCAGCCGGGCGAGCACCGCGCGGTGCCGCCGGAAATGGTTTCGTCTTCGCACACACAGTTCGTCCCAGCGTCTGCGCCAGAGAGAGGGGTCAAGCTCGAGCAGGTCCTGCATGTGGCGCTCCAAGCGTTTCCTCCTGACCGGCGGGGGCTCTTCGAAGGGTTCCAGGACCAGGCACGCCCACGAGAGTTCGTACCAGTCGAGCACACGGCGTCCTGCGCACGGGACCTTCCCTTCGGAAGCCTTCACGGGGGCCGCCTCCGTTCGAGGGTCGGTGAGAGGTATGCCGCGGACCCGGGCGATGAAGAGCAACTGGGCCCGTTCCACCTGCAGGGCGAGAGGGAGCCCGGAGGGGACGAGTAGGTCCAGCGGTGAGAGGCCGGACGAGACTGACGCGCACACCTTCTCGGCCATTTCTCGGGTGGGGACCAGCCAGTTTACAGCGGCGAAAGCACCTACATGAGCCAGGGCCTCGAGGAGTTCCCGCCAATCTGCGCTCGTTCCCGGAGCGGGAAGGCTTCGGTCACGGGAGAGGCCGCAGGGCCCGGCCCGAGCCGACTGTCTGGCGGCCAGGAGGAGGCGTGAAAGCCGGACCTCCACGGCCTTGAGTCGTGCTGCGGCCCGCCGCCATGACGCCGCGAGCTGGCACAGGTACACGGGGTCCTCCAGACACAAAGTCCGGACGGCGGTCGCGACCGAAGTGTCGAGAGTCTTCGGGACGAACAGGACCCAGCGGGCCTCCTCGCGCCCGAAAGGTGTCCTCCAGTCCAGGAACACCTCAGGCACGGCCTGGAGAGACCGCACGAGCAAGTCGCGCTGCAGGGGAATGTGAGCATGCTCGCTCTCGAGGTCGTAGATGGCGTACTGTCCGTCCTGGAGGGGCTGCATGCGAAATCCACCTCATCTGCCTCTGTCAACCCTTTTGCCTATGTCATCCTTCCTTGTCACGCTTCCTCCGGGTCATCCGCCTCCCGACTGGTAGGCCCGCCGCCCCTGGAGCCACACCACGCCGCCTGCCAGCATCAGGAGGACCGTCCAGCAGGCCAGGGCGCCGACGCGGCCGAGGACCTCGACCGGCGGACGGAGTCCCAGGGCCACCTCTATCGGCAGGGCCGCATAGGCCTGGAAGGGGAGCCACCTGGCGACGGTCGCGACGGCAGAGGGGAGCAGGGCGAACGGGATGAGCATGCCGCTCAGCAAGCTCTCGACCCAGCTGAAGATGTTGGCCAGTCCGCTCGTCTCCTCCGTCCAGAAAGCGCTGAGGCCGATGATGTACCAGATGAGGAACCGCAGGGGCACGGCCGCGAGCAGGCACGTGACGGCGGCGAGCACGCGCTCGGGGTCAGGCAGAGGCAGTCGGAGGAGCGTGAACGCCGCCAACCCGCACGGCAGGGCCAGGGTGAGGTAGCCGGCCAGGGAGAGCACCATCGGGGCCGCCGGCTTGACCCAGTAGGGCAGCGGGCGGCACAGGTGCAGGTCCACGGCGTACGTCCTGATGTCGTGTTCGGTCTGCGCGGCGACCCGCCGGAACGAGTACATCTGGCCGATGAGGATGGATATCGCGTAATAGGCGGCCAGGGTGTCGAAGTCGAGCCCGAGCCGTCCGGGCGCGGCGCCCGTCACCGCCCGCCAGAGGAAGTACATCACCACCAGCTTCACCGGATACTGCACCAGCCGGAGGGCCGAGGAGCCCATGTAGGCGCGCATCTCCAGGAAGGAGATGGTCACGAACCCGACCAGGACGTCCAGTGCCGCCAGGCCCGGCCCTGCCGGTCGGGGTCCTCCCCTCCACGGCGTTTGCTTCTTCATGGCACGACTCGTCACCCTCCGAAACCCTCGTACCGTTCCCGGCCCCGGACCCACAGGAGCTGCGAGAGACCGCCCCAGACCATGACGAGCCCCGCGAGGCCCACGGCCAGGGCGCACACGGTGTCAAGTCCGAGTGCGGCCACTCCGCGCGCGGCACAGCGGGCCGGGACCGTGGCGACGTACCCCAGCCCGAGGCACCAGGCCACGAGGACCCTCACCCAGCCGGAGAGGGTGTCGACCGGATAATGGCCGAACTCGTACAGCGAGTTGACGAACTCGTCGAGGGGTTCCGTCGGCCCGAGCCAGAACGACGTCAGGCTGAAACACAGTTGGATTAGGCCCAGCAGGAGAGCTCCCGCCACGATGAACGCCAGGGCGACCAAGAGGTCGCCTGCGCCGGGCTGCCAGCCGTTCGCGGCGGCCAGGCCGAAGTAGACGAGCGAGGGCGGCACGGAGCGGACGGCAAGGGGCACGTCGAAGTTGGCCACGGCGACCAGAAGGCGGGCGTCGACCGGACGGGTCAGGTAGACGTCGAGGTAGCCGGTTCTTATGTAGACCCAGAACCGACCGGCGATGGACACCAGCGCCAGCTGGAGACCGAAGAAGAGCTCGGAGCAGCCCAGGAACACGAGGATGGAGGTCTCGTCCCAGCCGACGAAGCTCGGTGCCTGCTGGAGGACGGCCCTCCAGAAGACCAGCACCGTCGCCGCCCGGACCAGACCCGAGAGGACCTTCAAGATGAAGGAGACCCGGAAGTACGCTCCGGCCTTCAGGGAGGCCCACAGACCCTTGCCGACAATGCCCAAGACCTCGCGCCAGGTCATCCGGCATCACCCTTCTCGGTCCTGGCGAAGACGGTCTGCAGCACATGTTCGAGGCGCGGGTAGCCGACCGTGACCTCGACGACCTCGACCACGGCCTCCAGCTCGGCCACCACCGACGACGGCCGCGCGTCGGGCGGGACCTCGACCTCCACTTCGCCCTCTTCATCCGAGGGCTGGTGCCGGCGGATCACGGGCAGACTGCCGGCGACCGCCCCCGGCAGGCGCCCCCGGTACCGGACCCGGGCGCTGCGTTTGCCGCCCACCTTCCGCCGCAGGTCGTCGACAGACCCGTCATAGATGAGCCTGCCCGACGACAGGAGCAGGGCCCGGCGGCACACCGCCTCGACGTCCTCGAGACGGTGGGTTGCCAGGAGCACCGTCCTTCCCCGGTCGACCCGGCGACGCAAGAGCTGGAGGAAGCCCTCCCTGGTGGTCAGGTCGAGCCCTATGGTCGGCTCGTCCAGGAGCAGGAGGTCCGGGTCGTGGACCAGTGCGGCCATGAGTTCGCCCCGCATGCGCTCTCCCAGGGACAGCCTCCGCACCGGTTTGGACAGGAGGTGTCTGACGCGCACGTGGGTGTCGAACTCCTCGACGAACTCGTCCACATCCCGACGTCTGAGGCCGTAGACCCGGCGGTAGATGTCCAGGGCGTCGCGCAGGGTGAGGTCCGGGAAGAGGAGGCTCTTCTGCCCGAAAACGGCTCCGATCCGGGCGAGCACCTCCGTCCGTCTCTGCCAGGGGTCCTGCTGGAAGACGCGCACCGTTCCTGAATCGGGCTTGATGATGCCGGCCAGGCACTTGATGGTCGAGGACTTCCCCGCCCCGTTGGGTCCGAGATAGGCCACGCTCTCGCCCGGCCGCAGCGTGAAGCTTACCCCGCGCAGGGCCTGGACGAACCGGTACTCCGGCCGGACCAGGTCCCGCCACCAGGTGCGCCGGTTGAGGACGCGGTAGGTCTTGCGGAGTTCACGCACCTCGACCACAGACGCATCGTCTCCGCTTACCGGGTCACCCAGCGACCTCACCCCCCCCTGGTCGAACGGTTGCCTGCCCGCGGCGGGTCCGCCGGAGAGCACCGGGCGAGAGTCAGAGCCACGGTGCGAAGATAGGTGTCGATGTAAGGAGCTGGGCAGAAGTGAAGGCCGGCCTCCGAGAGAGGGCCCAGCATGGGACAGCCTCCCAGACATGAGGGAAGGTAGACGCACCCGAGGCAGCGCTTGCTGAGGTCCGTCCGCTTCCAGGCGGGTCGGGACGGCGGAGAAACCAGGTCGGCGTAGTGGAGGTCGCTTCCGAAGAGCGACCCGCAGACGAAGAAACGGCCGGCGGCGTCGATCGAGTATCCGTCGCAGACGTAGAAGCGGCAGGGATACTCGGGAACCAGGTCGGCGTCACCTACGCCTAGACCGGCCTCAAGGCGCTCCCGGAGGATGAATTCCATGGCCTCTGCGCTCTCCTGAGGCGTGAAGGCGTAGCGGTCCAGGTGGGGGTGGGGGGAGACGGGAAAGGTCTTCGCCACAGGGGAGATGAACAGGTCTTCCCGCCGGAAGCATCCTTCTTCAGCCAGCTCGTTCAGGGCGCGGAAGAGTTCCGGCAGTGACGCAAGGTTCTGCCGGTCGAAGTTCACCCGAACCGTCACCTTGAGGACGCCGCGCAGCTCTTGAAGTAGCCGGACCTGCGCATGATAGGACCCCGGCTCCCCGGCCGACACGCCGCGTCTCAGGTCGTGGACCCGGCGTGGACCCTCGAACGTGACCTGAACACCTGTCGCCCCGGCTTCCCTCAGGGCTGCCGCTTCTGTCCGCCCGAGCCGGGTCGTGTTGGTCACGACGGTGCACTCGAACGCCACTCCGTGGCTCTTCGCGGCGCTGTTCAGCCGAATGACCAGGTGGTAGAGGCAATCCGCGGCAAGGAGAGGTTCCCCGCCCAGGAAGTCGACGGTCAGTTCGCGGTAGGCGCCTCCTTCCAGGCGGTTCTCCACCCAATCCACGAGCCTGTCGGCTGTCTCGGGTTGCATGTCGAGAGTCCTGTCCACGTCCGGGGCCAGACGGTAACAGGGGGCACACGCCAGATTGCAGCGGTGGGTGTTTGCGACCTCCAGATAGAGGAGTGTTTTCCGAAGTAGCTCGATACGCGCGAGCACCTCTTCGCGGACGTCGGTGTCCGAGGGGCAGAGAATCCATTGGGTGGTCAGAAGGTCGATGGCCTCGCGGGGGAGTCTGACCAGGTCGCCGGGCGGGGGTGCGACGACCACAGAATGGGTGAACGTGTCAACGTACACCCATTCGTGCTCGTTCATGTCAGTCGGCCAGTAGAGAACATGGGGCGAGAGTCTTCGGGTTTCGCCGTCTGCCGACTTCCAACTGTTGGTCAAGCCAGCGTCGGCAAGGACCCGTACCAATACATCGTTCGCTCCTTTTTAAACAACAGGGCACCGGTCATAGGCCGGGGCCCTGAACCAGTTCGACCTGGAGTCCGAGGGAAGACTCAGGCGGGTGGTGCTCATGCCGATCGGGCACGGACCCGCTTCGCGAGCAGAGCCTACTTCTTCTCCTTCTGCGTCTTGTCAATCACCTTGCCCAACTTCTCAAGGTAGCGCTTGAAAAGCACCGCCTTATGTACTCCGGCCACTGGCCTCACCTCCCCTGCAGGAACGACGCCCACGACGGTACCGGGGCCCCTGATTGGCCTTAGTCTACCATGCACTGCCATGTCAGTCAATGATGGCATCATCCGATAAGCACTTCCAGGTATCATCGGCGGCGACGAAGAAGAGAACACGGTCCACGACTCCGTCTGACGAGACGCTGCGAGGACCTGCCGCCCGTTCGTCGAACCAGCCCCGGGAGCGCCCCGGGGCCGGCGTCCGGCTCCCGTTCGCAGGCGCCGCCGCTACCGGTGAAAGAAGGGGGTGACAAGGGCGGACCCATGAGCCACCCGCAGGAGACGAGGACCATCCGCGAGGCCGCCGAGGAACTGGAGGACCGCCTCCTCTCCCCTTGGGCCGCCCGGAGCCGGGCCAGCCGCGGCCGGGAACGGCCGGAGGAGGAGTGCGAGGTCAGGACCGCCTTCCAGCGGGACCGCGACCGCATCATCCACTCCAAGGCCTTCCGGCGGCTGAAGGGCAAGACCCAGGTCTTCTTCTCCCCCCGGGGAGACCACTACCGCACAAGGCTCACCCACTCCCTCGAGGTGAGCCAGGTGGCCCGGACCATCGCCCGCGGCCTGGGGCTCAACGAGGACCTGGCCGAGGCCATCGCCCTCGGTCACGACCTCGGGCACACGCCCTTCGGCCACGCCGGGGAGGCGGCCTTGGACGCCCTCGTCCCGGGCGGCTTCAGGCACAACGAGCAGAGCCTGCGGGTCGTGACCGTGCTCGAGAAGGACGGCGAGGGGCTGAACCTCACCTGGGAGGTCCGGGACGGCATCCTGAGTCACGTCCCCGACCGGCGTCCGGCGACCCTCGAGGGGCAGGTCGTCCAGTTGGCCGACCGCATCGCCTACATCAACCACGACATCGACGACGCCGTCCGGGCCGGTGTCCTGTCCCTGTCGGACCTCCCGCCCGAGGTGCCGGAGGTCCTGGGAACGACCGGGTCTGAGAGGATAGGCGCCATGGTGAGGAGCGTCATAGAGCACAGCCGGGGGCGGGACAGCGTGGCCATGGGGGGCAGGGTGGCCGAGGTGACCGAAAGACTGCACCGCTTCATGTTCGAGCGCGTCTACCTGCGAGAGGCGGCCCGCGCCGAGCACGAGCGGGTCAGGCGCATGCTCGGCGACCTCTACGTCTTCTACGTCGAACACCCCGGGGTGCTGGAGCGCGAGTACTCCCAGGCGCGGAGCGCCCCGTCCGTCGAGCGGGCCGCGGCCGACTACGTCGCCGGCATGACGGACCGCTACGCCATCGACCGCTACACCGACCACTTCATCCCCCACACGTGGGAGGAGTGATGGGGCAACCTCGCTCCCGGTGCCCCATCACTCACCGGCGAACATGCTCCGCGCCACGGACAGGAGTTCGTCCCGGGAAAGAGTCCGGCAAGACAGCTCGTAGCTGAGACCGCCGGCCGTGAAGTAGACCGAACCGCCGTGGGTAGTTCCAAGCATGTAGAGAGCGCCGTTCACGCCGGCGGCCAGTTCGACGGTTTCGGGCGTGGAGGAGGGAGTCTCCAAGGGCTGGTTGGAAACCCGAACGGCCAGCTCCCCTCCCGTGGTGCCGAAATAGATGAGGGGGCGGTAGTACCATCTGAGTTCCCAGTGTGTCTCCCCGTCTCCGGTGCCGTCGGTGACCGTGAGATACGCGCGGTCGACGTAGGCGTCTGGCGGAAGTCCCTCGGGCCGACGCACCGGCTCGCCGACCTCCGCGATCAATTCCTCAAGCGTGCCTGTCTTATGTCGCACTATCGTCGTTCCCTCGGGGAAATGGGGGTCGAACATGCCGGGGTCAAATCTCGGGGTGAGATCCAGAGACGTGAACTCGCACCACCGGAAGAGTGTCCCGTCAGGTGCCGACTCCACCTCTTTCAGGACGAGCGAGGTGGCGGCATCGACCCAGATGCGAAGGACATCCGGAAAGAGGTTTCCGTGCGGCTCGGTCGGCCTGGCCTCGATGACGTGGGTGTCTCGACCCAGCACCTTCTCCGTGCCGAGCAGGATAATCTTGTGAAAGGAACCTCCACGTTCCAGGCGCCGGTTGAAGCGGGTCAGGACCTGGGTCCAGAGGGAGAAGGGCCACTGCGGCTCAAGGTTCTGGAAACCCGGCCAGGAGTCCGGCTGGTCGCCGAGGTGGGCCGTGCTCTTGCTCGGGACGTAGCACCACCAGACCTCACCGTTGGTGCCGTGGACAACGCCGGAGGCGACAAGGCGCACCAGCCTTCTGTCGGGCGGCATGAAGAAGACCTCCACCTTGCCGAACATAGAGGACTCGACGGTCCCCGCGTAGGCCGTCATTTCCGTCAGCCCCGTGCCGCTTCTTACGGCCTCGAGGCGGGCCAAGACCCTCTCGACCGGTCCTTGCCTGAGCATGCTGGTGACCAGGAGCGCACCTATCACCAGGACGACGGTCAGAGCCGCGAGGAGCGACGCCTTGATGAGGCCGGCCTGGCGCCTGGACTGCGCCACCGGGGTCAGCCGTCCCGAATGACGTTCAGGGCTATGATGCGGAGCAGTCTGGCAACGTCGACGTCCGGATTGCGGAGTGGGACCGCCGCCCACAAGCGGGCGTAGGCCTCCTGGGTGACGTCCTCTGCCTCCTGCCGGTTCTGCACGTGCCAGAAGGCGAAGTAGTAGAGGTGGATCCAGGTCTCACTGCAGACCTTCTCGAAGGCGGCGCGGTCGCCGGCGGCGGCTCGGAGCCACACCTCTTTGTCGACCAAGGACCTTACCTCCCCGGTAACAAGGACGCATGAGCTCGCCGAATGTGACGCGGGACGCTCTGGTCCAGGGGCAGGAGACACCTGCCTGTCGTTGAACACCTAGCCGGCGCAGGAAAGTCCCTCAAAGGCTCCCCGTCCCCTTCCGGGCAGTCCTCGTTGAGAGGAGAGGTGTTCGGGCGTGGCTCCCGACCCGGGGCCCCCGGGGAGAGGTCGCTTCTTTGGTGACGACCTCCTCGACGAGATACGGGCCAGGACCGACATAGTCGCCGTCATCGGCGAGTACGTCCCGCTCAAGCGGCGGGGCGCGAACTACGTCGGTCTCTGCCCCTTCCATCCGGAGAAGACGCCCTCCTTCACCGTCAGCCCCGACAAGCAGATGTTCTACTGCTTCGGCTGCCAGACCGGGGGCAACGTCTTCACCTTCCTGATGAAGCGCGAGGGCCTGAGCTTCACGGAGGCCGTGGAGCACCTGGCGGGGCGGGCGGGGGTCGCGCTCCCGGAGCCGGACCTCGGCCGCGGGAGCGCCGCCGAGCGGGCCGCCGCGGAGAGGCGCCGTCGGGAGAGGGAGCTCCTCCACCGCGTCATGGACTTCGCGGCCCGCTTCTACCAGCGGGCCCTCGTGAAGAGCCCCGAGGGGGAGAGGGCCCGCCGCTATCTCCGGCGGCGCGGGGTGAGACCGGAGAGCGTCGAGACTTTCCGTCTCGGCTACTCCCCGCCGGCGTGGGACGCTCTCCTCAAGGCCCTCAAGGCCAAGGGGGTCGAGGAGGCCGTCCTCGAGAGGGCGGGGCTCGTCCGGCGGGGGCGTGACGGCTACTACGACCTCTTCCGCGACCGCCTCATGTTCACCATCTGCGACCACCGGGGTCGTCCCATCGGCTTCGGCGCGCGGGCCCTGGACGACGGAGAGGAGCCGAAGTACCTGAACTCGCCGGAGACGCCCCTCTTCAGCAAAGGAAGGGCCCTCTACGGCCTCCACCTTGCCGCCCCGGCCATCCGGCGTGGAGGCCGGGCCCTGGTGGTCGAGGGCTACATGGACGTCATCGCCTGCCACGAGTTCGGCTTCGACTACGCCGTCGCCTCGATGGGGACGGCCTTCACCCCGGACCAGGCCCGCTCCCTCAGGCGCCTGACAGACACGGTCATCACCGCCTTCGACACGGACAGCGCCGGCACACAGGCGACGCTGAAGGGGCTCGAGGTCCTGAGCGCGGCCGGCTGCCGGGTGAAGGTGGCCGAGATTCCTGACGGCAAGGACCCCGACGACTGTCTGCGCTCGGGTCGGGCCGGGAGCAGAGCCGAGGCCGCAGGCGGGTCCGGGTCGCGTGACGGCCGCGCCGCGTTCGCCCGGGCCGTGGAGAGGGCCGTGCCCCTTGTGGAGTACCGCTTCCGCCTCGCCGTACGCCGGCACGACCCGTCGACGGTGGAGGGCCGGGTCAGGGCGGCGGCCGAGATCCTGCCCGTGCTGGCCGCCGTCGAGAGCCCGCTCGAGCGCGGGGAGTATCTCCGCGAGTTCGCCGGGAGGCTCCGCGTCAGCGAGGAGGCCCTCCGGGCCGAGCTCGTCCGCTGGACCAAGGCGCAGGCTGACACCCGCCGCCGGGGCGGGGTGAGGGATACCGACAGGCGGTCGAGGGATAATAGGGAACTGCTGGAAATCGCGGCGAAAGCCGGGAACGGAGAGGGCGGGCGTCCACCGGCGGCCGTGGCCAAGGCCGAGCGGATCCTCCTCGCCTGCATGATGACGTCGGCCCGGGGGATGTCCCTCGTTCTGGAAGAGATGATGCAGGCGGCGGAGTGGTGCCGTGAGATAGGGCTCCTCGGCCCCGTCGGGGAGGAGGTCGCGGCGGCGGCCGACGGCACGGGTGACCCCGGCGCCTGGGTCCTGGGATGGTTCAGTGACCCGGGACACCGTCGGGTGGCGGAGGTCCTCCTCGGGCTGTGGGGTTCCCGCGAGGGGGGGTCCGGGGAGTGGCCGCCGGACGCGGCCGGGGTCGTGGACGCGCTCGAGGGGGGCGAAGGGGCGGAGACGGTCGGCCGCGTGGTCTTCGAGGTCCGGGCGCTGTCGGAAGAGGCAGCGGTCGAACAGGCCGTCCGCGACTGCGTGGGGGTCGTGAAAGAACACCGGTTGAACAGTAGGATTGAGGAGCTGCACCGTCGAATTAGCGAACTCGAACGAAAGGTCTCTGAGCTGGAAGGCGATGAAGCTGGGGCCGACGGCGCTGAGCGTGCCAGGCTCCAGAGTATTCTTTTCGAGCTGATAAGGGAACAGATAGACCTGGAACGCCATACCGACGGGGGGACCGGGCACTGGCAGGTGCCCGGGGATTGATTCTTGAAACAAAGGCGGGTCCTGACACGTCCCTGATACATCAGTGAGTCCGCCTGTGACGCGCCGGCCTGCGGGAGTGTCCGGGTTTGAAGGGCAAGGGAATGATGGCCGAAACGCACGAGGAGAAGGAACTGAAGATCGAGGGCCTCGACGAGCTGGTCCGCCGGGGGAAGAAGCAGGGCGTCCTCACGTACGAGGAGATCATGGATGTCCTCGAGACGGAGGACCTCACCCCCGAGCAGATCGACGACATCTACGAGGTCCTCACCGAGAAGGGCATCGAGGTCGTCAGCGACGCCTCCGAGGCCGGCAGTGCGGCGTCGAGCAAGGCCGCACGGGTCAGGGCGTCGGCGGTGGGAGACACCTCTGACAGCGACCTGGCCGTGCCGGAGGGTGTCGCCGTCGACGACCCTGTCCGCATGTACCTGAAGGAGATAGGCCGCGTTCCCCTGCTGACGCCGGAGGAGGAGGTCGAGCTCGCCAAGCGCGTGGAGGCCGGAGACGAGGAGGCTAAGAGGCGGCTGGCAGAGGCCAACCTGCGCCTGGTCGTCTCCATCGCCAAGCGCTACGTGGGCCGGGGCATGCTCTTTCTCGACCTCATCCAGGAAGGCAATCTCGGCCTCATGAAGGCCGTCGAGAAGTTCGACTACCGGAAGGGCTATAAGTTCTCCACCTATGCGACCTGGTGGATCCGCCAGGCCATAACCAGGGCCATCGCCGACCAGGCTCGGACCATCCGTATCCCGGTCCACATGGTGGAGACGATAAACAAGCTCATCCGTATCTCCCGCCAGCTCCTGCAGGAGCTCGGCCGCGAGCCGACCCCGGAGGAGATCGCCAAGGAGATGGACATGTCCGAGGAGCGGGTCAGGGAGATCATGAAGATCGCCCAGGAGCCGGTGTCCCTCGAGACGCCCATCGGGGAAGAGGAAGATAGCCACCTCGGGGACTTCATCCCCGACGAGGACGCCCAGGCGCCGGCCGACGCCGCCTCGTTCCTGCTCCTCAAGGAGCAGCTCAAGGATGTCCTGGGGACCCTCACCCCGCGGGAGCAGAAGGTCCTCCGGCTCCGCTTCGGGCTTGACGACGGCCGGCCCCGGACCCTCGAGGAGGTCGGCCGGTTCTTCGACGTCACGCGTGAGCGCATCCGTCAGATAGAGGCCAAGGCCCTCAGGAAACTGCGGCATCCGAGCCGCAGCAAGAAGCTTAAGGACTACCTGGAGTAGGCTGAGTGCGCTCGAGCGGGTCCGGCCCGGCGCTTGCGGAAGGCCTCGGTTGACCGGGCCGGCCGCGAGTCGTATAATGTCAACACCGTGTTGTCAGTGACAACAAGTTTCGTTCCTGGCTAGCTCAACGGTAGAGCAACCGGCTGTTAACCGGTGGGTTACAGGTTCGAATCCTGTGCCAGGAGCCAGACAAAGACCCGCGGACCCTTCGAGGTGCGCGGTCAACGGACTTGAGCGGGGGAAACGGTGGCTGATGGAGTCCCGTTTCCCCCGTTCTTGCAAGCGGACCCGTAAGTGGGACAGCCATGGGAATCGACGAGTCGTTGATTGCAAGACCCCGGCGATCGGGTCGGTGGCATCGCGTACCCGGCGAACAAGTACGGAAAGGTGATTTATGAGACCGCCTGAGGAGGTCAAGAAGGAAATCGTCCGTCAATGGCTTGCCAAGGCCGAGCAAGACATGCGGGCCCCGAGCTGACGGCCGCACGGCGACGGAGCTGACCGGCTATGCGTGAGATCTTTCCCACAGCCTGCACGTCCGCGCCCTCGGGTGCCCGACCTCGTTCGAGGACTTCCCTCGCTCTCCTGACCCTGCTGGCCCTTCTGGCCGTCTCGCTCGCCGTCGGCCGGCCGGCGGAGGCTTACCGGTACTACGAGCCGTTCCCCCGGGGTCCGGTGGGAACCGCCCGGCCTCCGGTCGCCATGAAGCTCGTCCTCGCTCCTGACGACCGCTTCGCCGGAGCGGAGCTGTGGGTCGACGGCACGAAGGTGCCCACGACGTGGGACCCGGGTAGCGGCTGGGTCTATCATGTCCCCTCGGAACCTCTCGCGCCGGGCCTCCACCGGGCGGAGCTGGTGGTCCGGGTGGAGACGACTCGCCCGGGCTACTACTACGCGCCCCTGCGGAAGACGTTCGAGTTCATCGTGGCCGAGACGGCCGCCTGGGAGCTACCTCCTCCCGACGCAGAGAGCCGGCACGCTCTCCTCTGCCTGAACGCCCGCCGCGCCGCCGCCGGCCTGCCGCCCTTCTGCCGCGAGCCGGCGCTGGGTGCGGCCGCCAGGGCCCACGCCCGCTACGTGGCTGGCAACCCGGAGCTCGCCGGCCACATGCAACAGCCCGGCGTCCCCGGCTTCACGGGCGTCGGCCCGGCCGACCGTGCGGCCTACTTCGGCTACTATGAGAGGACCTCCGAGGTGATCAGCCACAAACGAGGGGCCGAGGCGGCGATAGAGGAGTGGCTCTCGACAC
>CAJXZV010000033.1 GCA_913063835.1 uncultured Eubacteriales bacterium | reverse complement strand
GCGGAGGTAGCCGACGGCCTTCTCCCCGTCGAGCACCTGGAGGCCCGCCTTTATGTCGATGACGAGGTCCTGCCAGGGGTCGACGTAATACATGTCCTGCTCGACGTAGACCTCGACCCCTCCGAGGAGGTCTATGATCCTGGCGACCCCGGCCGAGTTCACCCGCACGTAGTAGTGGATGGGCACGTCCAGGAACTCCGAGACAGTAGCAATCAGGGCGTCAGGTCCTCCGTCCGGGTAAGCGTGAGCGTGTCCCAGCTTGTCGTACCCGAAATCCTCGCGGCCGCTGATGATGACCCTGGTGTCGCGGGGCAAGGCGAGGATACCGACATCGGCCGTCATCGTGTCCACGCTCACCAGCATCATGGTGTCGGTGCGCGAGCCCTGAGCCTTGTGGATGTCGAAATCGGGAACAGCCCGGCCCTGCCTGTCCAGCGGTGCGTCAAGCCCCATGACGAGGATGTTCACCCTGGTCCCGGGGACGGCCTCCGCCAGACTCACGAAGTGGACGGGGTTCGTCAGTCCGCCGAGGAAGACGTAAAGGGCTGCGAAGGCCGAGATGACCAGGACGACCAGGGCAAGGCCGGCGAAGGCCAGCATGCGGGCGATTCTCCGGCCGCGCCGTCTCCGGTTCCTTTCCGTCCGACTGCGCGGGAAGAGCCCGATGCCCTCACTGTTCTCCCGCGCGGGCCTCCTCCGCCCGAGCAAAACCGACAATCTGTTTCAGCCCCTCCAGACCTCCCGGCTTGCGCGCCGGCCGGTCCTTATACGGTTTACATAATTCTAAGACGGTTTTTGTCCATTTTACTACATACCCTCGGCGCCCGCCAGCCCGCGGGGGCCCCGCAGCCCGACACCCGGGGTCAGCCGCGGTAGAGCCCGTGTCGGCGGATGTACTCCTCGACGGCCTCCGGCACGAGGTACCTGATGGACCTCCCGCTCCTTGCCCGCCGCCGGATGTCGGTCGACGAGATTCCCATGGCCGGGGCGTCCACCCGGAGTATGGACACCCCGTACCGCCTCTCGAGCTCCCTGAGCCCCTCCCGGACGGCCTCACGGGACAAGCCCGGCCGCTCCGCGGCGATGAAGGTGCACAGCTCGAAAAGACGCTCCGGATGCCGCCAGGTGTCGATCTCGAGGATGGCGTCCGCGCCGGTGATGAAGTAAAGGCGGGTGCCGGAAGGATAGGAGGCCCTGAGTTCCTCGAGAGTGTCGACGGTGTAGGAGGGACCGTCCCTGTCCAGCTCGGCCCGGCTCACCTCGAAGCGGTCGTTCGACCGCACGGCCAGCTCCACCATGTTGTAGCGGTGCTCGGCCGGTGTGATGACCTGTCCCCGCTTGTGCGGGGGCTCGCGGGCGGGGACGAAGACGACCTTTTCGAGGCCGAACTGCTCGACGGCCGCCTCTGCCGTCACGAGGTGGGCCAGGTGGATCGGATCGAAGGTCCCGCCCATGACACCTATGCCCGCCGAAGTCCACTCTGGAGTCAAGTCCCCACCGCCCAGCGTCACGTTGGTCTAAACCTACCACGGAGCAGGGGGAATCCCTTCGTGCGGAAGCCGCAGGGGCCTCGCGGGCCGGCCGCGGCGCTGCTCCGTAAGGTCCGGCCGCGGCGCTACTCCGTGAAGTCGAACTCGAACCCGGCGATGCGGACGGTGTCTCCCGGTCCGGCCCCGGCCTCCCGGAGGGCCCGGATCACCCCGCGCCTCCGCAGACGGTGATAGAGACGCCTCACCGCCGCCTCATGCTCGAGGTCGGTCATGACCACCATCCGCTCCACGTCCTCCCCGGACACCACGAAGACCCCGCCTTCACGGGTGACGGTGAAGCCTCGGCGTCCGGCCTGGGCCTCCTCCGGGGCCGGCTCCGGGGCTCTGCGGTCCGCGGCCCCCACCTGCCGACGGCTCTCCACGGCCGCCCGCGACAGCTCGTCGGCCACAGCGTGAAGAACCCGGTCCAGGCCCTCGCCCGTGAGAGGCGACGACCGGTAGACCTTTTCGGCATGACCGCTTCGGCGGAGATGGTCCTCCAGCCGGCAGGCCCTCTCCTCAGCCCCGTCCACGTCGACCTTGGTGGCCACGACGATTTCGGGCTTCTCCGTGAGCGACGGGTCGTAGAGCCCCAGCTCCCCGCGCACGGTCAGGTAGTCCCTGACGGGGTCGCGCCCGGAGAGCGGAGAGACGTCGACAAGGTGCACGAGGATCTTCGTCCGTTCAACGTGGCGGAGGAACCTGTCGCCCAGACCGCTCCCGGCGTGCGCCCCTTCGACAAGCCCCGGAATGTCGGCGAGGACGAACGAAGCTTCCGGCCGCCCGGGAACGGCCACCACACCGAGGTTCGGGGCAAGGGTTGTGAACGGATAGTCGGCTATCTTCGGCCGGGCCGCCGACACGCGGGAGAGGAAGGTGGACTTCCCCGCGTTGGGCATGCCGACCAGACCGGCGTCGGCCAGGAGCTTGAGCTCGAGGACCAGGGTCAGAGCCCGGCCCGGCTCACCCTTCTCGGCGAAGGTCGGCGCCCGTTCCGTCGAGGTGGCGAACCGGGCGTTGCCGCGCCCCCCGCGCCCGCCGCGCGCGACGACGAACCGCTGGCCGGGCTCGGTGAGGTCGGCGAGGAGACGCCTTTCCCCGCCCGTCACGTCCCACACCACGGTACCCGGGGGCACCGGCACCACCAGGTCCCTCCCGCGGGCGCCGGAACGCTTCGAAGCCCCCCCCGGTCGGCCGTTCTCGGCGGAGAAGTGCTGCCTGTACTTGAAGTCCAGCAGTGTCCGGAGGCCCTCATCGACCTCCAGGATGACACTGCCGCCGTCACCCCCGTCACCGCCGCTCGGCCCCCCTCGGGGCACGTACTTCTCCCGGCGGAAGGTGACGGCCCCGTCCCCGCCGCGACCGCTTCTGACGAATATCCTCGCCTCGTCGACGAACATGGCTACCTGACGGTGACGACCAGCTCCACCTCTTCCCCCTCTTCCCCTCCGGGGTAGGCGATCCCCACACTGCCCTCCCGGGGCTGTCGGCACAGGGAGAAACCCGCCGAAGCCAGGGCGGCCTCGACTGCTTCGGGCGGAGGGACGGCCCGGGCCGGAAGCCTCACCACGACCTCGGGGTGTCCGCCGCCCGGTGCGCCCACCTCGACCCGCACCTCTGAGACACCTTTCGCGGCCGCCTCACGGGTGACCACGCCGAGCACGGCCGACACGGCCGCGGCGAGGTCCTCGGCACCGGTACCAGGCGGTCCGACGGGACCCGTCCCGGCCGTCTTCTCACCGCCGTCCTCGGCGCACCACTTCCCTGAGAACCGGTCCTCGGCCGCCGCGGCGGCGGCCGCATAGACGGGGTCCACGTAGACAGCCGTCCCGAGGGACATGCGAACACCTTCGGACGCCGCCCGCTCCTTGGCCACGAGCAGGACGGCCTCAAGGTCGGGCAGGTCCAGGTGCCCGAGGGCCGACTCCGCCTCGATGCGGGAGGTCACCAGGTCCAGGTGGGCCGAGGCCTTCTCCGCCCGGCCGAGCTCTAACCACCCGCGGAGGACCTGCAGGTCGTTGGCGAACCTGTGACGAAGCCCCCTGACGACCCCGACCAGGTCCCCGGCGGAGACGAGCGGCCTCGGCCGGCGTCGGTCACAGGCTCTCCGGTCGAACCACCTCATGGGGCCAGAAGGCATGGGACCACTCCCCCGACAGGTCTAAGGGTTCCCCTGTCCGGCCTGTGCTCCTACCGCGTCACAGCACTGCCACCCGTGAACCTCTGCGAAGCCGACTCGGTCGTCCTCGTCCACCTTGTACACCGAGCGGGAACCCGACAGGGTTCCCGCATCTCCCTCGCTCATGCTTCGCCGTCGGGCCGACCCCGGCGGCTCGCCTTCCGGCGCGCCGTCTGCCGGTTCGGGCCGACACACCGGCCTAGCCGGCCGACATCTCCGCCACCGGCTCGGTCATCCGGAGGTCCCCCGTCTCGACGGGGCGGACGCTGACCCTCTTCTTCCGCTTGCCCTGTCGCTCGAAGCTGACGTAGCCGTCGACAAGGGCGAACAGCGTGTCGTCACGGCCGCGCCCGACGTTCTCTCCGGGAAGGACCTTGGTGCCCCTCTGACGGACGATGATGGACCCGGTCGTCACCAGTTCGCCGTCGTGACTCTTCACGCCCAGGCGCTTCGAGTGACTGTCACGACCGTTCCGGGTGCTTCCCATACCCTTCTTGTGAGCCATATCGACACCTCCTTGCCCTTTCCGGAGCGGAGCCGCACCGGCCGCCGCGCCTAACCCTCTATCTCCTCGATGAGGACGCGCGTCTTGACCTGCCGGTGGCCTTTCTTCCGCCTGTAGTTCACCTTCGACTTGTACTTGAAGACGATGACCTTCTTGTCCTTGAACTCAGAGACGACCTTGCCCTTGGCACGGGCGCCCTCGACCACGGGGTCGCCGACCCTGACCTCCCCGTCGTCCTTCGCCAGGAGGAGGACCCTGTCGAAGACGACCTCGTCTCCCTCGTCCGCCTGGAGACGCTCGACGTCGATGACGTCTCCTTTCGTGACCCTGAACTGCTTGCCTCCGGTTTCGATGATGGCGTACACGGCAGACCTCCGAAAAACGAGCCCGGCGCGTCCCGTGCTGGCCGGAGCAGACCGGGCTGGTAAGAACAATTCAATTTAGCACGCAGGAAAGCTCAGTGTCAAGGGAGGTCGAGGCGACGACGGCCGCGGGGCCGCACCGGCACCGCCTCGGGCCGGGCACCGCGTCCCCTCAATCCTGCGTCGCGTCCACGACCTTGGCCTTGGCGTAGGTCCGGTGGACCTTGGTCACCTCGACGCGCACCTTCTCCCCGACGAGCTTGGCCCCGCCCTCCACGTCGAGGACGTAGCCCTCGACCCGGGCGATACCGTCCCAGAGGTTCGAGACGTGCGGCTCCTCCACCTTGACCTCGAGCACCTGACCCGGCCGCACGGGGAGGGCCTTGGCTTCCACATCCTCCTTCGTCCCCACGGCCCTCACCACCATGTTCTCGATGTGACACTGGTCCGAACCACGGATGTAGATGGACTTGCCCGTCTCGTTCTCCAGGGCGCGGAGGTTCGTCCCGCCGGCCCCGATGAGCAGGGCGGCCACTGAGGGGTGGACCTCGACGAGGATGGCCTCTTCGGGATTGCGCCTGAGGAGGGCCTTAATCTCGCGGCGGAGCTTGGCGGCCACGCTCTCCTCGGAGAGCACCCGGCCCTTCCCCTCGCAGTAGGGGCAGGGCTTGTGGAGCATGTCGTCGAGCGACTGCTTGGCCTTCTTCCGGGTTATCTCCACCAGCCCGAGCTGGGTTATCCCCAGGACGTACGTCTTGGTCCGGTCGCGCTTGAGGTGTTCCTCCAGGGTCTGGAGCACCTTGCGCCGGTGGCTCGCGCTCTCCATGTCGATGAAGTCGGCGATGATGATGCCGCCGATGTCCCTCAGGCGGAGCTGGCGGGCGATCTCCCGCGCCGCTTCGAGGTTCGTCCGGAAGACGGTGTCGGCCAGGTCCGTGCTTCCCACGTATTTCCCGGTGTTGACGTCCACGGCGGTCAGGGCCTCGGTGCGGTCGATGACGAGGTAGCCGCCGCTCTTGAGCCACACCTTCCGCTTCACGGCCTTCTCTATCTCCGGCTCGAGGTTGTACAGGTCGAAGATGGACCGCTCCCCGCTGTAGAAGAGCTCGACACGCCTCTTCAGCGAGGGGGCGATGTCGTCGAGGAGCTCCAGGACCTTCTCGTACTCCTGCTTGGAGTCTATGACGAAGCGGTCGACGTCCTCGGTGAACGAGTCGCGGATGATGCGGTAGATGAGGCCCATGTCCTTGTGAAGGAGCCTGGGCGCCGGCCCTGAGCGGTACCGCTCCTGGATCTTCTTCCACAGCCTCATGAGGAACTCGGCGTCCTGAGCGAGGTCCCGCTCGCTCTTGCCCTCGGCCACCGTGCGGACGATGAGGCCGACATTGTGCGGCCTTATCTTCTCGGCGATCCGCCGCAACCTGTCGCGCTCGCGGTCCCCCTCGATGCGCCTCGAGACGCCGACGTAGTCGACGGTCGGCATGAGGACCAGGAACCGCCCCGGCAGCGTGCAGTGGGTCGTGACGCGGGCCCCCTTGGTCCCGATGGCCTCCTTGACGACCTGGACCATGATCTCCTGCCCGGGCTTCAGGATGTCCTCGATGGCAAGCTTCCCGTTCCGCCTCTCGTGCTCGACCCTGAAGTGGTCTTCGCCCTCCTCGTCGACGTTCTTGGCCGGGAGGGCGTCGCTGACGTACAGGAAGGCGTTCTTCTCCAGGCCGATGTTCACGAAAGCGGCCTGCATGCCCGGAAGGACGTTCTCAACCTTGCCTTTGAAGATGCTGCCGACCGTTCTCTGTCCGCTGGGACGCTCGTAGTAGATCTCGACCAGACGGCCGTCCTCAAGGACGGCGGCCCGGGTCTCACCCGGTTCGACATTCACCAAAATCTCTGTCTGCACTTGCGTCACTCCTGAAAGGGGCCTGTGGCCCGAAATCAGAAACCGCAAACCTCTGGAAGCCCGCTCTCGCCGGCCGCGCCGCGACGCCCTCTCTCACCTCAGACCGAGCCTCACGGCAGAGACCCGCCTGGGCCCCGCGCCCGGGTCGAGGCCGAGCTCCCGCCACAGGAGAGCGGCGACCTCCTCCGGACGTCCGACACCGTGCCCCGTCAGGGCCAGCTCCATGTAGAGGACGACCTCGTCCCCCGCGACCTCGCGGGCCTCGACCCGACGGACCAGGGGGCGGACGTCGACCACCTTCCCCTTCACCGTCCCGTCGCCGGCCGCGCCTCTCTCCCTCGTGACCTCGAGGCGGTCCCGGCCGAGGAGGCGCGCCGCCGCCTCACGCCACTCGCCCAGGCTCCTCCCGCCCGCCGAGACCCGGACGAGATAGGTCCCCGTGTCCAGCTCGGACATCAGGGAAGGGCCGTGAGGGGTGACGTAGCGGGCGTCGTGCACGGTGAGACCCTCCGGGAGGGCCCGGTTGAGCCTCCGGGCGACCTCTTCCGGCGAAACACGTCTCTCAAGCTCCATGTCAAGGTACTCACCGAGGCCCGCCATGCCCACCGGCAGGGGCCAACCGTAGGCTATCCTCGGCGCCGGACTAAAGCCCTCACTCATGGACACCGGAAGACCGGCGCGCCGCACGGCCCGCTCGAAGGCGCGGATGAAATCGAGATGGGAGATGAAACGCAGGCGGCCGGTCTTGGAGAAGCACACCCTGAGCCGCCACCGGGGGGAACCGTGCACCGGGCTGCCCGCCGTCACGTGCCGTCACCCCCGGTCTTCCCCCGCCCGGCCCTGTCGGCCAGAAGGGTCACCGCCCCGGTGGACGCGCAGACGCCACACCCCGAGCAGGTCGACCAGCGGCAGTCCGCCGTGCCCTCGCCGGCGAAGGCCTTCTCCCGCTCGCGCCGGAGGAAGCCCTCCTCGACCCCGCTGGACAGGTGTGACCACGGGAACACCTCGTCGGCGCTCCGCCGCCGGTTGGCGTAAAAGGCCGGGTCGAGACCTTCCACGCGGAAGGCCTCTTCCCAGACGTCAGGGCGGAAGTGTTCCGTCCAGCCGTCGAACCGGGCCCCCCGGCGCCACGCCGCGAGGACGACGTCGGCCACCCGGCGGTCACCGCGGGCGAGGACGGCTTCTAGACGGGCCATCTGGGGGTTGTGCCAGTCGACCTTGACCCGTGGCCGCCTCCGGCGCCGCTTCCCCCCGGCTCCACCGCCGTCGCCCAGGGCCTCTCTCACCAGCCCGACGCGCCTTGCGGCCTCCTCGGGAGTCACCTGCGGCTCCCACTGGAAAGGTGTGTGCGGTTTGGGCACGAACGTGGCCAGGCTCAGCGTCAGAGAGAGCGGGCGTCGCGAGACCATGTTCCCCGTTCCCCGCTCCCGGTAAACCCTTTGCACCTCCGCGGCCTGGGCGGCGATGGCCTTCACGTCCTCGTCCGTCTCGGTGGGCAGACCCACCATATAGTAGAGCTTGACCCTGTCCCAGCCGGCCTGGAAGGCGGCTCGGACGGCCGACAAGAGGTCCTCCTCTGTCACGCCCTTGTTGATGACCGCCCTCAGGCGCTCCGACCCGGCCTCCGGCGCGAAGGTCAGGCCGGTCTTACGGACCTCTTGTATCTTAGACGCGAGGTCGACCGCGAATGTGTCGGTTCTCAACGACGGGAGGGAGACACCGATTCCCCGGTTCCTGTGCTCGGCGACAAGCTCCCGCAAGACGTGGGCCACCGGTCCCCAGTCGCACGTCGACAGAGAGGCCAGGGAAACCTCCTCATAGCCGGTGCCGGCCAGGATGTCCCTCACCGCCCTGACGACCTCGGTCCCGCTGCGCTCCCTCACCGGGCGGTAGATGACGCCCGCCTGGCAGAAGCGGCAGCCGCGCGTGCAACCCCTCATGACCTCCACGACGGCGCGGTCGTGCACCGTCTCGATGAGGGGCACGACCGGGGCGGGCGGGGGCGGGAACCGCGAGAGGTCGCCCACGACCCGCTTCACCACGGGAAACGGCGCCACCGGGTCGGTGGGCTCGATCCGGGCCACCGTCCCCTCGTCGCGGTAGGTGACCTCGTAAAAGGACGGGACATAGACCCCCGGCACCCGCGCCAGGGCCTCAAGGAGGCCGCGCCGGTCGCCGTCGGACCGCCGCGGGTGGGTCTTCCGCCATTCCCGGTAGGCCTCGACGAGGTCGCCCACCCCTTCCTCCCCTTCCCCGAGGAGGAAGAGGTCGAAGAACGGCGCGAGAGGCTCCGGGTTGAAGGCACACGGGCCACCGCCCACGACCAGCGGGTCGTCAGGCGCCCGGTCCGCGGCCAGGAGCGGTATCCCGGCGAGGTCGAGGAGGTTCAGGACGTTGGTGTAGGTCAGCTCGTACTGGAGACTCACGCCCAGGAAGTCGAACTCACGGACAGGCACACCGGACTCCAGGGCGAAGAGCGGAAGACCAAGCCGGCGCATCTCCGCCTCCATGTCCACCCAGGGCGAGAAGACCCTCTCCGCGACGGTGTCCTCCCGCGCGTTGAGGACGTGGTAGAGGAGTCCGAGACCCAGATTGGACATGCCGACCTCGTAGACGTCGGGGTACGCCAGGGCGAAGCGGACCTCGACAGACCGGTGGTCCTTGTGGACGGCGTGGAGCTCACCGTCGAGGTAGCGGCCGGGCCGGGTGACCCGACGGAGGACCTCCTCAGGGACGGGAAGGCCCGGGTCTGCCGGCCGGTCAGAATCGCGAAGGGAAGTCAAGGAACCGCCTCCGGGGTCATGGTCCTGTGCGGGGAGCCTGCCTAGAGCATTATAACCCAAACCCCGGCGGCTGGCACGGAGGGCCGTTCGGGCCCCGCCGGCACGGGGCACGCCCGCCGCCACTGTCGACCCGCGCCCCCGTCACGGGCCCTCCGAGAGCCCCTCCATCTGCATGGGGTCGACCGGCTGCCCCGAGACGATGACCTCGAAGTGGCAGTGCGGCGACGTCGCCTTCCCGGTCATTCCGACCTTGGCTATCTCGTCCCCCTGGTCGACGATGTCCCCGACCTCGACGGTGACCTCCGAGGCGTGGGCGTAGAGGGTCACCACCCCCTGGCCGTGGTCGATCTCCACCACCTTGCCGTAGGACTCGTCCTCGTCGACGAAGAGGACCTCGCCCCCGAGCGCGGCGAGGATGGGGGTGCCTTCGGGAGCCGCGATGTCGATGCCGGTGTGGAAGGCCACCTCACCGGTCACCGGGTCGGGGCGGTAGCCGAAGCCCGAGGTCACCGTGCCTCCCGGGACGGGGAAGATGAACACCGCGTCCCCGGCGGCGTCCTCCCCGGTTCCCCCGCCGGTCAAGCGGTCCCAGAGGTCGGGGAGGAACTTCAGGTTCTCGGCCATCTTGCGGCTCAACTCGCCTGACAGCACCTGCCGCGTCGCCGCCCTGAAGTCGTAGTCGGTGGTGAGGTAGTATATGATCTCCTGCCTGATCCCGCTCAGGAGAGGGCTGGAGCTCTCCAGAACGGCGAACCCGAGGAGAAGGACGAGAAGAGCCCCCAGAACCTGCCGGCCGAGCCAGGAGTAGTCCCAGGCGGCCGTCGAGAGGCGGGCCCAAAGCCCCCGGCGCCGGGGCCGCCGCGACCTGAGACGCCGGGCGGCCGGGGTGATGTAGCGTGGTGGAGTCCTGTACCTGCGGGGAGAGCCGAGCACGGTCGCGACACGACCTTCCGGGACGGACTTGTCTCGTGTGGAAGTTATATGTCCCGGCCCGGCGCCTTTATGAGAGCACGGTGCTCCCGCCCGTCGAGCAAGAGGGGAACGTCCGCCAGCGGACCCCTGTGGTCAGGGGTGCAGGGACGCTTCCCGCGGTGGATGATGTTGGGCTCCACCAGGTAGGTCGCGATGCCGACGTCCTGGGCGGCGAGGTCCTCCTCGACGTCGTTGCCGACCATGAGGCACTCCGAGGCCTGACAGCCCAGGTGGGAGACGATCTCCTCGTAGTACTGCCGGTGCGGCTTGCAGAAGTGCATGTTCTCGTACGTCGTTATGAGGGCGAAGGGCAGGTCCTCCAGACCGGCCCAGCGCAGCCGCTCCCGTATGGCGACCTCAGGGAAGACGGGGCTCGTGGCGATGACCGCCCGGCGGCCGCTGTCGATGACGGACCGGACGACCTCGCGGGCGCCCTCGACAGGCTTGGCGTAGCACCGGAGCTTGGGGAACTCCTCCCGGTAGAAGGCCTCGAAGACGGGCATAAGGACCTCAGGCCCGACGTCGAGGCCGTCGAAGAAGGCGGCGGCGAAGGCCTCCGCGTTGGTGACCGAGGCGTCGAGGTTGTTTATCATCGCCATCGTGGACCTCATGAGCCTCGGTATGAACTGGTCCGGCTCGATGTACCGGGAGACGCGGGCGGCCACCGCGTCGAAGTAGGCCGGGAAGAAGGCCTCCACGTCGACGTCGAGCAGGGTCCCGTCGAGGTCGAAGAGGACCGTCGTGATGCGCCCCGTGTTCCCCTCTTCAGGCTTGTCCATCACCATACTTCCCTCCTTGCCGCCGTCCGTCATGGGACCGTCTCATTCTCCTGCGGGCCCCCACCTTCCTACACCCGGACCGGAGGGCGAGGCGCCCGCGCCCGGCGGGCTAGACGGGGCCGATGGCCCGCGAGAGGATGACTCCCGCCCCGGGGTCACGCTCCTCCCGCCGGCGGAAGCCGTACTTGGCGTAGAGCCAGTAGGGATTGGAGCCGGCGAGGTCTTCGTATCTCCCGTAGGCCTCGACATGGCGGAAGCCCGCCTCCTGTGCGCGGGCCGCGAGCTCGCCGAGCAGGGCCTCCAGGAGGAACTCCATCACGGGGTGGCGCCTCTCGCCCGCGGCCACCTCGAGACAGGCGACCGTCAGGACCTCTTCGTCAGACCCCCAGAGGCCGCACACGAACCCCGCGCGGGCCGCCACAGGCCGCGGGTAGACCTCCAGGAGCCCGGCGAGACTCTCCCCGCGCCAGACGCCCACCCCGAAGAACCCTCCCGGGAGGTCCAGGCTCTCCAACCACCGCCGCTTCCTCTCCGCACCCGCCCGCGCCGCCGAGGGCCGGGGAACCGTCCCCGACGGGTGCCTCCTCAGGCACAGGTCGAGGCCTGCCTCGACCTGGTCCGTCATGAGCGGCCGGGCGACGAGCCCCTCGAGGCCGGTCCTGTAGTCGGCCACTCTCGGAAGCACCCGGGGGTACGAAGTCCGCCGGTCTGCCCGCCGTCCGGGGAGGCCGGCGGCCTCCGGCCGGACGCTCCCCGGTCCGGCGGCCCCGCGGGCCTCCGCCGGCCGTGCGTCCGTCACGGACAGGCTTTCCCCGCGGCGCGCGGCTTCTCCGCCCAGGGCCCTGGACACGGCGTCCGCCAGAAGGCCCGGGACGAGCGGAGCTCCTTCCCCCACCGGCTCGCCGTCGACGAACACCTGCAGGAAGATGTTGCGGACCACGGCCGGCACCCGGGTCCGGGCCGCAGGGCCCGCCCCGGCGGCAGCGCCATCCCCCCGCCGGCTGTGGTGCACCACCGGGCCGCCGGTCCCCAACAGTTCCCAGGCCCTCTCCGGCTCGTCCCAGAGGTCGTGGGCCCGGAACTCCACGTCGGCCCCGGCGAGCTCCTCCTCGAGCTCCGCGAGCCACTCCGAGCACCACGGGCACTGGGGAGAGTAGACAGCCTCGACGAGCGGCCTCTGCCTGGCGCCGCCGGCGCGGTCGTACAGGGCGGCGGCCGCGACGTCGTCGTCGGTCGGAGGGTCGGACATCTCCCGGACCACATAGAGCCGGGTGACCCCCGTCTCGCGCTCGCGCAGGTGCCTCATCACGGCCGTCAGCACGGCCGAGCCCACACCCCGCCGCCGGAAGGCCGGTAGGACGTGCACCCCGCCGAAGAGTTCCGCCGACTTCCCCCTCACGACCAGGAGGACCGACCCGACCGGCCGACCGCCGAGATAGGCCACGAAAGGCAGGAGCCTGCCCTGACCCTGAGCCCTCTCGAGGAAGCGCACGGCCTCCTCCCGGGTGATGTAGCCCTCCCAGGTCCGGGCCATGATGCCCGCCGCCACCTTCAGCCCGCGCACGGGCAGAAGCCTTATCTCGAGCTCAGGGCGTGATGCGGGCCGCGGTATCTCCCCTTCGAGGTTCCATACCCACCTCAAGGCCACTCCCTCCCCGTTGTCAGACTTCTCTGCTCAATCTTCCCCTCCTCCAGACCACGGCCCCCGCCACGGCGCGGAGGTGTTCCCGCCCGCGCGATGGAATAACCGGCCGGGGGAGGCGAGACACATGCCGGAAAGGTCGGAAACAGTGTTCGTCGTCGTCAACCCGGCGTCGGCCAACGGGTCGACGGGGAGGATGTGGCCGGCCATCTCCCGGCTCCTCCGGGAGGCGGGCCTCGAGCACGAGGCCTGCCTGACGACCGGGCCCCTGGACGCCGTCGGCATCACCAGGCAGGCCCTTGCCGAGGGCTACCGCACCATCGTCGCCGTCGGCGGCGACGGAACGGTGAACGAGGTCGTCAACGGGTTCTTCGACGGGGACCGGTGGCTGGGAGACGGGGCCCGGCTCGGCTTCATCTGCCGCGGGACCGGCTGCGACCTCATCAAGACCCTGGGTCTTCCCAAGGACGAGCGCCAGGCCGTCGAGCGTCTCAGGGCCGGCCGCACTACACGTATCGACCTCGGCCGGGTCCGCTTCACAGGACACTCCGGCCGGGAGGAGGTCCGCTACTTCGCCAACATCGGGGACCTCGGACTCGGTGGCGAGACGGTCGCCCGGGTGAACCGGACGACGAAGGCCTTCGGCGGGTTCTTCTCCTTCCTCTGGGGCACCCTCGCCACCGTGGCCACCTACCGTAACAAGGACATCGAGCTGGTCATCGACGGCGGAGAGCCCATCCGCGGCCGGATGAACTCCGTCGTCGTGGCCAACGGGCGCTTCTTCGGGGGCGGGATGGAGATCGCTCCCCAAGCGGTCATGGACGACGGCCTCTTCGATATCGTCGTCCTCGGGGACATCGGCCGCCTCGAGCTCGTCGCCAACATCAGCCGGGTCTACCGCGGGGCTCATCTCGACCATCCCAAGATAACCCTCTGGCGCGGCAAGGAGGTCATTGTGCGGTCCGCGGAGACCGTCCTTCTCGACCTCGACGGGGAACAGCCCGGACGCGCCGACGCCGTCTTCAGCATCCTCCCCGGCCGTCTCGAGGTCGTCATGTGAACGCCTGTAGCCCCGGCATCGGCCCATTGCGGTGGAGACGACCACCACTTGAATCGTGGTACGGCCGGACGGGGAGGCAGGGCTCCGACCAGATGTTCTTCACTCGTCCGGGAGGCGGAAGGTGAGGACCGTGAAGACGTAGGTGTCCTGTTCTCCCCGGGGTGCCGACAGCGCCTCGGTGCGGCGGTCGGCGAGACGGTCCAAGCTCTCCTGCAGGTCCCGGGAGAGGGCCGCCCATTCTTCCCGGGTCAGTCGCAGGACCTAGGAATTGAGATGAACGGGCCTTCCCGCCCCCGGTTCGCGGACAAGACGCCTGAGCTCGACCAGGCCGGGAAGGACGGTGAGTTCGATGATTCGCTGGACGCCCTCACGCCCGAGCACCTCCGGACTCAACCGCAGGGCCCGCGTCGCCGGACGGTACTTGAGGGCGGCCACGTCGGTCTCGGCCGGAGGCGCCGCCCCGCCTCTCTGCCCCGGGGTGGACGGACCTTCCGGCACCGTCTCGACGAGCCCGGCCGCGAGCAGGGTGTCCAGTTGCACGCGGACTTCTTCCTGGGGGCGACCGAGCGTCGAGGCCAGCTCCTCCACTCCCCCGGGACAGGCTTCAAGGGCCGAGAGGACCCTGAAGACGTCGACCGAGGCCAACGCCTGGTAGGTCCGCGGGTCGGAAACCAGGACCCAGTGGCGCGGCGGCGGGGCGGAAGGAAGGGCGGCGGTCGTCGCAGCCTGCACCGGGCGGGCCTTGACCGCTGTGGCCTCCTGCTCGCCCCGGCTCATGCTCCGGCCGATGGGCGAGACGAGGCCGGCCAGACTCAGGACCACCGCCACGCCGCCCGCCCACGACATCACGGCAGAGGCGCCGAAAAGACCGGCCAGGACCCCTCCGCCCAGGATGCCGGCCACGTTGGCGAGGTTCGTCGCGGCCTGCATGGTGGCCGCAATCCGCCCGAGCACCTGCGGTGGGGCGAGGGTCATGAACAGGGTCTGCGCGGTGACAGTCACCAGAGAGACCGCGACACCCAGCAGGGCCGCCCACGCGTAGACGGGAGCGCCCACACCGACGGCGAGCCAGCCGGCCACGAGAGACACAGCCGCCATCGCGGCCCCCATGAGGCCGGCGCCGGCAAAGAGCGCCCCCGCCGCGCCGACCGTGGCGATGAGAGCCGGCGCGAGCAGAGCCCCGCCGATGGAGCCCAGACCCTGCGCAGCCTGGGCCGAGCCGTACTGGGTCGCCGAGAGCCCGAACTCCTGAAGCAGCACGGCGGCCTGGCTCGCGTTGAGGATACCGCACATCATCGAGAAGATGCCCAGGACCCCGAGAACCGCCAGCAGGGCTGGGTGCCTGACCAGGACCTTGAAGCCTTCTCCGAGCGCGGCCAAGTAGGGTGCCTTCGCCGGGGAGGCGGCGACCCGTTCAGGCTCAGCGACTCGGGCCCCGAGTAGGAGGAGGGCGGAGACGAGGAAGGTAGCGGCGTCAAGGGCCAGCACCGCCTCCACCGACATCCACATCAGGAGGAGCCCCCCCAACCCTGGGCCCAGCACGGTCACGGTCGCCGCGGTCGCCTGGCTGAGTCCTACAGCGGCGGGCACCTTGTCACGTCCCACGAGGCGTGGAACCAGGGCAGCCCTGGCGGGCGAGAAGAAGGCCGACCCTACCCCTGCCAGAAAGACCAGCGCCAGGAGGGCGGGGATGGATTCCGCCCGGGCGGCCGGTATCATCGTGGCGACCACGACCACGCGATACAAGTCCGCCGCCACCATGAGGTGGCGCGGAGGAAAGCGGTCGGCCAGCACCCCCGCGAACGGCCCCACCAGGGCCGCCGGCAACAGCATGCAGAACACGACCAGTCCTATCGTCAGTGGGTCGCCGGAAAGCCGGGAGACAAGGTAGATCAGAGCGACGCCCGCGCAGGCGTCACCCAGCTGTGAGACGACCTGAGCCGACCACAGGAAACGGTACGGGCGAACCGAAAGGACGACGAGAGGAGAGACCCGCGAACGCGGCGGGGAGACACCCATGTCCGAGATACCACCCTCTAGCCTGAAGAGCCCGCGTCAAGATGACAAGGTCAGAGACCCGGCTGGAAGCTGATGGAAGGCTAGAGGGGCCGCCCGCCTCTCCGCACAGGCTCCTATTGCGTCACACCGCATTCAATTCGTTCTGTGGCTTGACCTTCCTCCTTTGCCTATGCATGTTATCCGGAAAGGCACGTCCCACCCCAATAGACACCCCAATAGAGCCAGGTCCAGCGGCGGGCGGGGTGTCCATCTAGCTACGTGTCTCGCGGAAAGAGCTACCTCACGACCTCACGATGTCTCCGCCCCGTTCGACCCCGCTGTGCCCGTTCCCGTCCCGGCGAAGACCCGGTTCCAGTCCACCTTGGCCGTAGCCTGCATCAGGACGAACAGGGTGAGAATCGCCCCGACGGTGACGGTCAGCCCGGTGAGCCCCTCGAGGAAGTGGGTGTAGGAGAAGAGGACGAGGTACAGGAGTTGGGCCAGGCCGGCCTCAACAAAAGCGAAGCGGCTCGAGACCACCAGGCGGAGATAAGACACGACGAGAGCGACCGAGACAAGGCTCGCGGCCGCAAAGGCCAGGTGGACGTCGATGTGGTCCACCAGGTACGCGAAGAGCAGATGGAACGAGAAGAAGGCGGCCGCGAGGAAGAAGTAGTGCATGGGGTGCAGGTCGACCCCGCGCAGGACACCCAGGACGAAGATGACGAAGAAGAAGAAGAGGAGCGAGACCGGGGCGAAGAAGCTTATCCGGCTTGCCAGAGGCCCCGGGTTGAGGCGCTGGGGCATCTCCAGACCCACCTGGAACCCAGACACGAGGTTCTCGTGCCGCCACACCAGGCGCCAGCCTTCCGCTGTCTCCTCCTTGAGCGTCGGGGAGATGGTTCGGGAGGGGAAGTCGATGTCCTTGAAATCCGTCTCCATCGTCAGGGTGAAGTCGCGGACCTGGGTCACGTTGCTCCCGAAGCGGTACGTCCACGAGTCCAGACCGCGTGACCGGTAACCGACGCTGAAAGAGACTGTCTCGCCGGGGGCGGCGGTCACGACCGCCTCAAGACTGCCGTCGGCTCCCCTCCGAGCCTGAGCCTCACGCCCGTCTATCAGGAACGAGAAATCATCGTAGATGGCGAGCGGAGTCGGAAAGCGGAAGACCAGGAGGAGATTGCTGGCCGCTGCGTAGGGGTTCAGGACCCGCCAGCTGCCGTCGAAGTCGACGGCATAGGTGCTGAACCACAGGAGGCCCTTCTTGCGGTGGTCCAGATCGAACGAGACGCGGATGTCGCTCGAGGCCAGAGCCACCGGCACCCTGACGAAGTCGGCGTCATCCGAAGCCCCGGGAGCGGAGGGTCCCTCAAAAGAGGGGTCTCCCACGTCCCAGCCCGGCTCGGGCGGTCGGCGGCCGGAAGGCTCCTTTACGTCCGCCTGCCCGGCGACCTCGGCGTCGGCCTTCGGGACTAAAGCATAGACCTCAGGGGCCGGCTGGCTGTGGGCGGTCCCCCAAAGCTCCCCCACCGCTCCGTGGAGTTCCCGGTGGGTCTCGCGGGTCCGGACCTCGGTCAGCACACCGAGGCCCATCCACGCGACACTGGTGGCCAGGTAGATGAGAATCACGGCGATGATCCTCTTTGCCATTCCAGGAACAGCTCCTCTCCTGGAGACTCCTCCGAGGCTCGCTCCGTTTCAGTGCCTTCGTCCGGCGCGGCGGCAGTGAAATCCTGCACGGCTTCAGACGCGGGCGGAGCTTAGAAGGATATGCTCCTCCGGCGGAAGTGGATGCCCAGGAGAAGCCCGACGGCGATGCAGTTGGTGACCATGGCGCTTCCGCCGTTGGAGACGAAGGGCAGGGGAATCCCGGTGATGGGCATGATGCCGACGGTCATCCCGACGTTCACGATGATGTGGAAAGCGAACATCGAGACGACGCCGGCGGCGACGAGCGTGCCGAAGGCGTCCTTCGCCTCGGCGGCGATGCGGACACCCCGCCAGATGATGACGAAGAAGAGGGTCAGGAGCGCGACGGCTCCTACAAACCCGAGCTCCTCGCCGACGACGGCGAAGACGAAGTCCGTGTGCTGCATGGGCAGGAACCTGAGACGGCTCTGGGTCCCGGTGAAGAGCCCCTTGCCCAGGAGCCGGCCTGAGCCGATGGCCACCAGGGCCTGCTTTATATGGTAGCCGGCCCCGAGGGGGTCGATGTTGGGCTGGGCGAAGACGATGAGGCGCTTGAGCTGGTAGGCCTTTAGCGGTATCCACACCCCGTACTTGAGGTGGAGGACGACCCATGACACGGCCGCGGCCAGCGCCCCGCCGTAGATGCCGGCCAGATGTGTCCAAGGGGCCCCGGCGATGAAGAGCATCCCCAGAAGGATGCCTGAGAAGACCAGCGACGTGCCGAGGTCGGGCTGGACCAGGATGAGGAGGGCCGGGAGACCCGCGTGGCAGAAGGGCAGGATGAGGTCTGTCCAGCGCTCGAGGCGGTCGACCCTACGGCTGAGGTGCGCCGCCAGGGTGAGGATGATGGCCACCTTGGCGAACTCCGACGGCTGGACGCTGAAGGGGCCGAGATGGAACCAGCGCTGGGCCCCCATCGCCGAGGACCCGGCCACCAGGACCCCCGCCAGAAGGAGGAGGTTTGCGACATAGATGACCTTGTACCAGCGGGCCAGGGTCCTGTAGTCGACGCTCATGGCGCCGAACATGGCCACCAGACCCACGCCGATGTAGAGGGCGTGCCTCTTGGTGTAGTACCACGGGTCACCCCCGACCGGCATGTTCGTCGTGGCGCTCGCCTGGACGACAAGGCTGTAGGCGAGAAGGAAAATGACGGCCGCGAGAAGGGTGAAGTCCGTGTCCTTGACCAGGCGGCGGTAAAGCAATCAGGTCACCCTCTTGAGGTTCGTGACCGGGATGCGCGCCAGGAGGATGTTCTGGTTCTCCGACCGCAGGAACTTCACCTCGACCCTGGTCAGGTCGACCTCCGCGTGCCTGGCCACGACCTCGATTATGTCGTCTTTGATTTTCTCCAGGAGCCCCCGATTCGCCTCCGCCCTGTCCTGGACGAGCACGAGTTTGAGCCGTTCACGGGCGACGTCCTTGCTTCTGGCCGGCCGCCCGCCGCCCACCCCCCACACGACCTGAGGCATCACGCTCTCAACCCCTCAGCGGCTAGCCCGAGCTCAGTCTGACCATCCGCGACAGCCGGGCGAAGAGCCCCCGGCTTTCGTCGAGAGGCATGAACGGGACCACTTCTCCGCGGAGCCGGCGGGCGATGTTCTTGAAGGCCTGGCCGGCCCGGGAGCCCGGCAGGCTCACGGCCGGGTCGCCGCGGTTCGTGCTGACGATGATGACCTCGTCCTCAGGGACGACCCCCAAGAGGTCGATGGCGAGGATCTCGATGACGTCGTCGATGTCCATCATGTCCCCCCGCTTGACCATGTCACGCCTTATGCGGTTGAGGACAAGCTGCGGCTCCGGCATGCCGTCGGCCTCCAGGAGGCCGATGACGCGGTCGGCGTCCCGAACGGCCGCGACCTCAGGGGTGGTGATGATGACGGCCCTGTCCGCGGCCGCCACCGCGTTGCGGAACCCCTGCTCGATGCCTGCAGGGGAATCGACGAGGACGAAGTCGAAGTCGGCCCGCAACTCGTCGCAGACCGACTTCATCTGGAGCGGACTCACCGCCGACTTGTCCCTCGTCTGGGCGGCCGGAAGGAGGTACAGGCCCTCGAAGCGCTTGTCCTTGATGAGGGCCTGGCGCACCCGGCAGAACCCCTCGACGACGTCGACGATGTCGTAGACGATGCGGTTCTCGAGTCCCATGACGACGTCGAGGTTCCTGAGGCCGATGTCCGCGTCGACCATCACCACCCGGTGGCCGAGCAGACTCAGCGCCGTCCCGATGTTGGCGCAGGCTGTCGTCTTTCCGACCCCCCCCTTCCCCGACGTGATCACGATGACCTGACCGGGTTGCCTCATCGCCCTCTCCTCCGGTTATGTAGCGTTAGCTGCATCCCCGCAGAGAGGCACCCGCCGGCCTACGGCCGGTTCGAGCGCAACGGCGCCGGGCCGAGGTCCGGGAGAACGCCCGGACCGAGCGGCCTGACGACCACGACCCCGTCACGGACCAGTGCCAGTTCGGGGTACTCTGGATGCCCGCCGGGTTCTTCCGGCGGTCTTGCAAGGTAATTGGCGATTCGGAGCTGGGTGGGCGCGAGGCGGAAGGCCGCCACCACGGCCGTGTGCTCCCCGGTGGCCCCGGCGTGGACCATGCCCCGCAGGGTCCCCATGACGACCACGTCGCCCGCCGCGACCACCTGCCCCCCCGGGTTCACGTCCCCCAGGACGATGACGTCTCCGTTGTGCCGGATCTGCCGCCCGGACCGTACGGTGCCGCGGACGAGGAGGGCCGGCCGCTCGGACGGGGTCAGCCGTCTTCTCCGCGCGGGCGCCGGTGCCGGAACCCGCAACGGTCCGCAGAGCCGTTCACCCTCCCGTCCGGGCGGGCGTCGGCCGGCCGGCCTGTCACCGTGCTCATCGACCCTTCGGGCCTCCGTCCCGAGCGCCGGCACCTTCGGCCCACCCGTCCTGGAAGCCACGGCGGCCTCCGCGCCACCGAGGCCCCTGCCGGCGCGGTCGCCCGGGGCCTGCTCACCGCGGGAAGAACCGTTCCTCTCCCAGACGGGGACGTCGTCCTCGCCGAAGAGAGTGGCGGCCAGCCGCGAGACGATGTCCCGGGCCAGCCCCTCCAGGATTTCCGGCTCGTCCGCGTCGGGTCCGGGAGTGGTCCCCGCGGCGTCCGGCTCGCGGTCGCTCTCGCCCCGGGCGGAAACCGTGCCCACCCCCCACTCACGCTAGGGGTGGGAGGGTTCTCCAGAAGGCTACCACATCCTCCCATCCCGGTCGGTCTAAATGAGTCGGATGCTGCGGCCCGTGAACAGCAATTGACGGGAGGAAACGACGCGGAAGGACTGCATCACGGCCTGTGTCACGGACACCCGCCGCCGGGGCCGGACCGCGGACCCGCGGCTAATCGCCGCCTCCAGCGGGAGGCACCTCGCTGGGAGGACGCGGGCGCCCCCCCTCACGGAGGCCGAAGTACTGCTCGTAGATGGCCTTGGCCAGCGGAGCCGCCGCCGTGCTGCCGTGCCCCCCGCGTTCGACCAGGATGACGACGGCTATCTCGGGGTCGTCGTAGGGGGCGAACGAGATGTACCAGGCGTGGTCGTCGCCCGGAGGCTTGGTGGCCGTGCCCGTCTTGCCGGCGACCTTGACCGGGAAATCCCAGAAGAGCCAGGCCGACGTGCCCGGACCGCCCTCCCCGGTGAGCTCGGTGGCCGAC
>CAJXZV010000032.1 GCA_913063835.1 uncultured Eubacteriales bacterium | reverse complement strand
CCCCCCGCCCCCGGGAAGGGGCCTCCCCCCAGGGGTCCCACGATGTCCAGGACCTCCCCGGGGCGCACGGCGGCCAGGGACGCCGTCCCGGCTCCCTTCACGCGGAAGAGGAGGGTCACCGACCCCGTGGCCGGGTCGGCCTCGCTGATGCTGAAGGGGCGCCTGAGAAAGGGCCGGCCCGGCGGGTCCGCCCTCCGCAGGCCCGCCCCCGCGCCCGCCCCCGCCGGGCAGAGCACATGGACGAACTGCCCCGGGAGGGCCAGGCGGGCCACGGTCGGGGCCTGGAGCACGAGCCGGCGGTACCGGCCGGCCGCGACCGGTTCGCTCTCGGAGACCTCGCCAAGGCCGTGCCAGGGCTCCCGGCCGTTCACACGAGCCTACCGCCCCGCACGACGATGCGCCCGCCGACGATGGTCTCGGTCACCCGGCCCCGCAGGGTGAGGCCGGCGAAGGGCGTGTTCCGCCCCTTCGAGGCGAAGGTCTCCGGGTCGACCGTCCACTCGGCCTCAGGGTCGATGACGGTGACGTCCGCGTCGGCCCCGGGCCTCAGGGTCCCCTTGTCCTCGAGCCCGAGGAGCCGGGCCGGGTTCGCGCTCATCAACCGGGCGACACCCACCCAGTCGAGGTGCCCGCCCCCGACGAGGTGGGTCACGACGAGCCCGACGGCCGTCTCGAGGCCGGAGATGCCGAAGGCGGCATGGTCGTACTCGACATCCTTGTCGTCGAGGTGATGCGGGGCGTGGTCGGTGGCGATGAGGTCCACCAGCCCCTCCCTCACCGCCAGACGCAGGGCCTCGCGGTCGGCCTCGGTCCTGAGGGGCGGGTTCACCTTCGTGCTCGTGTCGTAGTCCAGGGTCCGCACGGCCTCGTCGGTCAGGGCGATGTGGTGGGGGGTGATGTCGCACGTCACCGCGAGGCCCTCTTCCTTGGCCCGCCGGACGAGTTCCATCGACCCGGCCGTGGAGAGGTGGGTGAGGTGGACCCGCCCTCCGGTGAGCCGGGCCAGGATGATGTCCCTGGCGACCATCACCTCCTCGGCCGCCGCCGGGACCCCCTTCAGGCCGAGGACCGTGGACCAGTAGCCGAGGTGCATGACGCCCCCGGCGGAGAGGTCGGTGTCCTCGCAGTGGCTTATGATGGGGCGCCCGAACATCCCGGCGTACTCCAGGGCGAGCCGCATCACCTCACCGCTCGACACGGGCCGCCCGTCGTCGGAGAAGGCCACGGCCCCCGCCTCGGCCATCTCGCCCATCTCCGCGAGTTCGACCCCTTTCCGGCCCTTCGTGACGGCCCCGACAGGGAAGACGTTGACGAGGCCGACCGCGGCGGCGCGCTCCTTGACGAACTCGACCCCGACCCGGTCGTCTATCACCGGGTCGGTGTTGGGCATGGCCGCCACGCTGGTGAAGCCCCCCAGGGCGGCGGCGGCGGTCCCGGAGGCGATGTCCTCCTTGTGCTCCTGGCCCGGCTCCCGCAGGTGGACGTGGGCGTCGACGAGCCCGGGAAGGACGACCTTCCCGGCGGCATCGATGACCGTCTCTCCCTTCCGCGTCCCCGCGCCGGCCTCCCCGGCGAGACCGGGCCCGACGGCCTTGATGCGTCCGTCCTCGATGACGACATCGGCGACCTCGGCCTTCCCGGCCTCAGGGTCGGCGACGAGTCCGCCGGCTATGACCAGTCTCACTTCCCCTCGCCTCCCGCCTCGAGGTCTCGGTGCATGTCGGCCGGACTCCCTCCGAGTAGCAGGTAGAGGACGGCCATCCGGACGGCCACGCCGTTCGTGACCTGGTCGATGATGACGGAGTGGTCGGCGTCGGCCACGTCCGAGGCTATCTCCACCCCGCGGTTCATCGGGCCCGGGTGCATGAGGATGAAATCGTCGGCGGCGAGGGCGAGCCGCCTCCTGTCCACGCCGAAGAGCCGGGAATACTCGCGTATCGTGGGGAAGAGGCCCTTCTTCTGGCGCTCCAGCTGCAGCCGCAGGACCATCACCACGTCGGCGCCCTCGATGGCCTCCTCGATACGGTGGGTGACCTTCGCCCCCGTGCGCTCGATGCCGGGCGGCATGAGGGTCGGGGGGCCGGCCAGCCAGACCTCGGCCCCCATCTTGGAAAGGCCCCAGACGTTGGACCGGGCCACCCGGCTGTGGAGGATGTCGCCGATGATGGCCACCTTCAGCCCGGCGAGGGTGCCCTTGCGCTCCCTGATGGTGAACATGTCCAGAAGGCCCTGTGTCGGATGTTCGTGCATCCCGTCGCCGGCGTTGATGACCGAGGCCTGGCAGATCCGGGCCAGGAAGTGCGGCGCTCCCGAGACCGGGTGCCGCATGACGATGCAGTCGATGCCCATGGCCTCCACCGTCCAGGCCGTGTCCTTGAGGGACTCGCCCTTCACGACGGCCGAGGCCTGGGTGGCGATGTTCACCGTGTCGGCGCTCATGTACTTGCCGGCCAGCTCGAACGATGTCCGGGTACGGGTGGAGGGCTCGTAGAACAGGGTGAGGACCGACCGGCCGCGGAGGGTGGGCACCTTCTTGATGTCGCGGCCGAGGATCTCCTTCAGGGAGTCGGCGGTGTCGAGGATGAGCTCCATCTCCCGGGCGGACATGTCCTCAAGCGTCAGAACGTCCTTGCGGTCGAGCGGCAATCTTCCTCCTCCCTTCCCTCCGGGGCCACCCGGGCCCTCCGGCGCGAGCCGGACCTCGCCGGCTCCTCCGGCAGGCCGGGCGCTTCCCCGAGAAGCGAAAGACCCCTGCCGCGTCGTCCGCGGTGAAGGGGTCTCCTGTCCGCAATCCCTTTCCGGCCTCACGGGACCGGCTCTTAAAGGGCTCCATGTATCCTGCTCCCTATTCTTCCACTTTCTCGACGATGAGGACCTTGTCCTCGACGCCGTCCGTCTCCTTGAACTTCACCTCGATGACCTCGCGGCTCGAGGTCGGGACGTTCTTCCCGACATAGTCCGCGCGGATGGGCAGTTCCCGGTGGCCCCTGTCGATGAGAACCGCCAGTTGGATGCGCTGCGGGCGGCCGAGGTCCATGATGGCGTCCATCGCCGCGCGGACGGTCCGACCGGTGTAGAGGACGTCGTCGCACAGGACGACCCTTCTGCCCTGCACGCCTCCGGGTATCTCCGTCCGGTGGACCTCCGGCTGGTCGGAACGCGTGCTCAGGTCGTCCCTGTAGAGCGTTATGTCGAGGATGCCCAGCGGGACCTCCACACCCTCTATCTCCTTGATGTGCTTCTGCAGGCGCTCGGCGAGCGGCACCCCGCGGCGGCGGATACCGATGAGAAGGATGTCCTTCGTGCCCTTGTTCTTCTCGATGATCTCATGGGCTATGCGGCGAAGGGCGCGGTCTATCGAGGCCTTGTCCATGATCTCGGCCTTCGGCTGAAGGTTCACGTTCCCCTGGCACCTCCCTTCGACGGCTCTTCCCTGAGCGGCCGCTCTCCCGCGTCCGGCCGACGGAAAAAGGAAACGCCCCCACCGCCTAGCGGGGGCGTACCTCGTCACCGCCTTCGCCTCCTTACCGCCTCACAGGGCCGGTTTAAAGGGTGCGTGCATACTGGCACCAGTTTAGTCGAGCCCCGAGGGCTTGTCAACACAGACGAGGCCTTCCGGGGCAGGTGAAAGGCTGGCGGGCGTGGAACATCCAGGTCCATGCTCCCGGCTGATGCCCGGTCCCCCACGAGCCCCAGCCGAGACCTCGTCCGAGACGGCCGCCCCGCCCGTCGGGCGTGGATCGCGCCAGTCCCGGTCCGCCCGGCTCCGGCTCTCTTGGCCCTCCTCCTTCCGGCCTGGTTGGCCCTTGCCGGAGCCGCCGCCTGCGCCCTCCCTGGCTGCACCGACCCTCCGCCCGGCTCCGCGCCCGCCGCCAAGACGGTCGACGAGGCCTCGTTCGCCGCCGGCCGTGACGGGCCGCGGCCCGCCGAACGCGGAGGAGTGCCCCTCGAGTCCGTCGTGGCCGGGCTCGAGGAGCTCATCCCCCGCGCCATGGCCCGCGAGGGGGTGCCCGGACTCTCCATCGCCCTCATCGTCGACGGGAGGGTGGTCTGGGCGAAGGGCTTCGGCGTCAAGGACACGACGACGGGAGAGCCGGTGACCGTCGTCTCCGCCTTCCGTGGCGCCTCCCTCACCAAGCCGCTCGTGGCCTATGCCGCGCTCGAGCTGTGTGAGAAGGGCGTCCTGGAACTGGACCGGCCCCTCGACGACTATCTCCCGGAGCCGTACCTGGACGACCCCCGCGTACGTGACATCACCCTCCGGATGGTCCTCTCCCACACGAGCGGCTTCACCTCGCTCGAGGCCGGCCGCGGACACATCATCAGGACCCCGGGGACCGGGTTCCTCTACTCCAACGACGCCTTCCGCTACCTCCAGCACGTCCTCGAGCACGTGACAGGCAGACCGCTGGCCGACCACATGGCCGAGAGCGTCTTCCGGCCCCTGGGGATGCGGGAGACCAGCCTGGTCTGGACCCCGGCCTACGAGACTTTGGCCGCCCGCGGGCACGACGGGGACAGGCCCCTCCCCCTCTACCGGCCGACCCGGGCCAACGGGGCTTACGGGGTCTACACCACCCCCACCGATTACGCCCTCTTCCTCATCGAGCTGATGGATGCCGGGAGCGGCGACGGGCACCGCCTCAGCCGGGCCTACGTGGACCTCATGCTCACCCCTCACGCCAAGGTGAGCGACCGGGTCTCGTAGAGCCTCGGAGTCGGCCTCCCCCACGCCGGGGACGAGGGCGGGAACTCGTTCTGGCAGGGGGGATGGATGGGCGGCTTCCGGGCCTATGCCGCCGCCTCACAAGGCAGAAGGACGGGCGCGGTCTTCATGACCAACGGACGACAGGGCTCGACATCTGTGAGGAGATAGCCGAAGAGGCCCTCGGGGAGCCCCAGCCGGCCTTCCCGGGGCTCCTCGACCTCTGGATCGACTGACACTCCCTCTCAGGCCGCTCCCGCGGACGCGTCGAGGCGTCCGTCCCGCATGGCGAGGACCCGGTCGGCCCGCCTGGCGAGACTCGCGTTGTGGGTGACCATGATGATGGTCCGGCCCTCGCGGTGCAGGTCCGTGATTATGTCCATGAACCTCTCTTCCGCCCGGCTGTCGAGGTTCCCGGTCGGCTCGTCGGCCAGGAGCAGCTTGGGCTCGGTGACGATGGCCCGGGCGATGGCCACCCGCTGCTCCTCACCCCCGCTGAGCTCGAAGGGGTAGTGCTCGGCCCTGTCGGCGAGCCCGACCTTCTCCAGGGCGGCCAGAGCCCGGCGCCGCCGCTCACGGCGCCCGACCCCGCGGTAGGCCAGAGGCAGGGCGACGTTCTGCCAGGCCCGTAGGGTGGGCAGGAGGTTGTAGGCCTGGAAGACCACCCCGATGACGTGGTTGCGGATGAAGGCCAGGCGGCTCTCGGACAGTTCGGCCACGTTCACCCCCTGGAGCAGGTATGTGCCCTTCGTGGGCTGGTCGAGACAGCCCAGCAGGTGCAGGAGGGTGGACTTGCCGGAACCGGACGGACCGGTGATGCTGACGAACTCCCCGTGCCGGACGGTCAGGTCGCAGTCGCGCAGGGCCCACACCTCGTGCGGGCCGCGGCGGTAGCACCTGCTCAATCCTTTGGTCTCGACGATGTTCCCGCCAGCGTGACCCTTCCCGGCGAGCGCTTCCAGACTTCGTGCCACAGCCACCCCTCCGCATCAGATATCTCCCTCGCGCAGGGCCCGCATGGGGCTCGTCCCGAGGGCCCGGCGGACCGTGGGAAGGGAGACGAAAAGGCCCAGCAGGACCACGGCCGCCAGGACCTCGGCCGGGGCGCGGATGGTCGAGACCATCGGCCAGCCAAGGCTCTGGCAGTGGGCATTGGCCAGAAGCAGCCCCAGAGCCGCACCGAGGACACCGCCGCCCACGCAGACGAGGACGCCCTCTCCGGTGATGGACAGGGCCACGAGCCGCGGCGGGGCGCCCACCGCCCGGCGGAGGCCCACCTCCCGCCACCGGTCGGCCAGGCGGGCCAGCATCACCAGGCCCACCAGCCAGGCCGCGGCCCCCAGGGCCATGGCCGCCAGGAACACCTGCTGGCCGGCCATGTCCTTCTCCAGCCGGCTCAGACGGGAGACCTGGGACACCAGGGCCTCGGCCGACAGGCCCAGACGCCCGCCGTCCATCGCCTCCACGACGGCCCTCACCCGGGCCTCCCCCTCCTCCTTGTCCACTCCGGGCGGCAGGTAGACCCAGATCTCGGTCGTCGTCGCCGGAGGGATGAGGGTGCTCGCCCGGGCCAGGACCTCGCGGGCGGCGAAGAGGCACTCGTCGCGGTCGCCCAGACGGTCGGGCACACCCCTGGGACGCGGCTCCAGCACGCCCCCCACCACGGCCGTGACGCCGCCCGGAAGGGTCAGCTCCCGACCCACGGCCGGCTCCTCCCCGAAGAGCGTCTCCGCCAGCCGGCAGCCAAGGTAGACCACCGGACGGCCCCGGTCCTCGCCGAAGGTCATCTCTCCTCCGCCCGCCAGCCTGTAGCCGGCCTCCTCCGGCCAGGGGCGGTCGACCCCGTAGGCCGTCACCGCCTGCAGGGTCCCGTCCGGACGGGTGACCCTCGTGCTCGTCACGCTGACCGTCACCACCGTCCACCCGGGCAGGCCCTCGCGCAGGACCGCCGCGTGGTCCGAGTTCAGGAGGTCCTCCATCCGCAACGGCCCCTCGGCCTCGAAGAGGTCCTGCTCCACCAGGATGACCCGCTCCCCCACGCTATGAAGGTAGCCGGACAGGGCGGCCACGCACGAGCGGCTGGAGACCAGAAGACAGACCAGCGTGGCCGCGGCCAGTCCCACCGCCAGGACCGCCAGCGGCAGGCGGAAGTCCACGGCCCGGCGGGCGGGCACGACACCCGCCTGCCGCAGACCCTGCACCGGCGGCGCGTCCGTGGCCCAGAAGGCCGCCCCGGCCCCCGCCAGGCCGCCCGCCGCCACCGTCAACCCGGCGATCCAGGCCAGCCGCCTGAGGAGCGGCATCACCGTGCCGGCCGCCAGCCGCTCGAGAAGGTAGTCCCCGAGGAGCAGGCCGCTCACCACCGCTCCCAGCAAGGTCCCGAGCAGGGCCAGCCCGGCTCCCAGCACGGCCGCCTCGAGGACGACCACCAGCCGCGGTTTGCCCAGGGCCCTCTCGACGGCCGTCTCCCGGCGGCGACGGGCCATCGCCAGACCCATGAACCCCGCCGTCCCCACCACGCACAGCGCAAGCATCAGACTGAAGGCCGTGTCGCTGTAGGCCCGGACCCGGAAGGCCGAGTGCTCCAGGGCGATGGCCAGCCACCCCTTCACACCGAAGTCCAGGACCGCCCCCGGCCAGACCTCCAGCATGTACTCCCGCACGATGTCCCTGGCCCTCTCCGACTGCCCCGCCTCGGGAGCGACCAGGGGCACGAGCCAGGTCGGATGGTCGAACTGCGGCGGTATCGGCAGCGGCGCCCGCGCCGTGATCGGAGTGTACACGACGCGGTTGCCCACGTACTTCAGCGTCTTGGTACCGCCAAGCACCTCGCTCTCACGATGCCAGAAGCCTCCCCTCCAGATTCTGGGGAACGGATACGGGTCGCCCTGGATGGGGGGCAGCCGGCCCACGACGAGATACGATGCATTCATGAACCTCTCCGGGTCGGAGTGCTCGTCTCCCACCCGCTCGGGCCGCTCGGCTCCCATGACGCACACCCTGGCCCCCGCCGCCTCCTCCTCGGCGGTGAACAGCCGCCCCTCCACAGGCTCCAGACCCACCAGCTCGAAATAGTTCGCGCTGACGGCCAGGTAAGGCACCGTCGGCTTCGCAAGCTTCTGTTCGCCACCAGGCTCGAGGCGGTAGACTGAACCCGAATAGCGGACTATGCTGACGACGCCAAGCTCGGCCACACCCTCGAGCCGGCTCCTGAGCTCGGCCATCTGGGCCGCGGTGAGACCCTGCGGGCCCAGCCTCTCGTAGCCGGGCGGAAGGGCCAGCACCGTGAAGAGGTCCCGGGCTAAAGTGGCGATCTCCGCCGTGAGGCCCCCCTCCAGAGCCCGCTGGGCGCGCAGGGCAAGCGCCCCGTAGGCGACACACAACACGCTCATCACCACCGCCCCCAGCAGGAGCCCGGCGCGCGTCCTCCTCATACCGGCACCTCGCTTCCGCACTTCCTGTCACGCGGCCCGCCCGCGGACATGGCTATGTCGGGGCCAGGCGTGACGGGAAGGAATTCCCCCTCACGGCTGGAAGGACCGGCGGGGTCACCCTGGCTCGGCAGGCGGGTCACCACCACGATGAGCTCGTCCACTCCAGGCAGGCGCTCCAGGTTCCGCTCCAGCCACACGGCAACGTCCCCACAGAGCGGGCAGGAGACGTCCACGACGAGAACGGGACGGGGCCCGTCTCCGCAGAACTCGACCGCGGTCCGCCGGCCTGACATGTCGACCACATCCAAGACACCTATGGCCTCGTCGGCACTTCCAGCGGGGACAGGGTCGGCCATGGTCGGACCGGCCGCGACGACGGTGTAGGGGGCTTCGGCCCAAGCGGCCGCCACACCACCCTGGGCCAGACACAAGAAGCCTAGATTGCGGAGCACCATCCTCCAGGTCACCGCCTCGCCCGGCCCGAAGCAGCCGCACGGGCCGGGATTGCCCGCAACGAGACGGTAAAGGACGGTGACGGTGAAGACCGTGAGCAGTGCGAGGGCGACCCTGGGGAGGAACCTGCTGTAGAGGCCCAGAGCCAGGCTGAGCGCCAGCGCGAGCTCCGCACAGGGGATGGCAATTGCCAAGGGTTCGACCAGGAGTCCAGTAACAAACTCATGCCCACGCAGGATGTCTGCGAAGCTTGACGGGTCGGCGAGTTTCGAGACGGCGGCAAGGCCGAGAACCACGCTGAGGGTCAGCCGCAAGAGCCACGCGAGCATGCTACATGCCTCCAGCTTTGACCCGTACTTCTCCGTAGCTGTTGTGAGGCAATTCTCGATTCACATCGCAGTTCCTACTTCATCTACATGAAAGTGGCAGGCATCCCTGGCGTAGGGTCGTATCCGCCTCAAAAGACAATGCCCCCGGCTTGGGGGCATAGGCTGGTCGTCGGGTCGGTTTCCGGTCTACTCTCGGGGTACGAGGCCTCGTTTCACCAGGTCGCAGTAGTCCCGAAGCATCTTCTCCGTAACGGGCTCTGCCCTGGCCGCCAGTTTCTCGAGCTCGGCCACTTCCCTCACCTGGGCCGGCGTGAGCTGGCCCTTCTTGGCGCGTTCCTTCAGCTACTTAAGAGTCGGCCAGGCGGTCCCGAGACCGTCGAACCCGAAGAGGTCACTCATCTCCCGCTGGGGAAGCTCACGCCACTCCTCGGTCTCCGCCATCTCCAGAATCTCCTCACAGCAGTCCCTGACAATCTTCGCGTATACCTCGAACGTGCCCACAGTCACACCACCTGAGGGTGAGCGGTGACGTTCCACGTACGCTTGGCTCGGGATTCCGCAACGCAGCCTCCAGTAACAGCCGGCCGGCCTCGACCGAGTCCCACGTAATCCTGGAGAAGTAGCGCGGTGATGCTCCAGGCGGCCCCGGTCCCGGCCTCGGTGGAAAGCGCGCCAAAGGCCTCGAGGGTCTCGTCGGACAGTTCCCTGGCCCGCCGGGTCGAAGTTCCGCCCGAGGGCCTCGCCTTGGGCCGATGCTCAGGCCCCGGGGCCGTAGCCCAGCCAGAAGAGCTCCAACCCCCGGGCCGAGTCCGCTCTCACGATGTGGGTCTTCCCGGGCGGCACATGGAAGGCGACCCCGGGCTCGAGCGGTACCTCGACCCCGTCCACAACGGCCGTGCCCTCGCCCGAGATGACCGCGAAGAACTGCTCGAACGGGTTCGTCTCGTCTTCGTCGTTGAGCTGCTCACCGGGCCCGAGGGCGTAGTAGGCGAAGCGCACCCCGTGCCCGTAGACCAGGGGCACGGCCTGTCCTCCGTGGACGGACCTCGCGTGGGTCGGCCCGTACCGGTACACGTGGGGGTACCGCTGCTTGAAGAAATGCATGCCCAGATGGTAGAGAAACTCCTTGACCTCTTCGAACCGACGTCCCGGCGGCAGCCTGAAATCGAGTGGAGCCGGCTGGTCGGCCCTCTCACGGGCGGCGGCCGTGAGTCCGTTCCAGATGCCCAGGGAGAGCCGGCTCCAGGTCTTCTCGTCCATGGCCACATCGAAGAGGGAGTCGTCGACATGACCCTCCGCCACAGCGACCGCCTCCGGCTCCATCGTCAGGTGGAACTTCTCCCCGCCAATCTCGAGGTTGACCGACCCGACCAGGTCCTGAGGCTTGACCTTGGCGTAGCTGTCGGCCATCCGTTGAAGCCTGTCCAGCATGTGTCCGAACCTCCAAGCCGGGGTCGACCTGCCGGGCTGTGGCCGGGCCGGACCCCGTCATCCTCGCCGAGCGTGCGGGCGGGTAGGACTAGCTCACCACCGTCCGCGTCCAGCCGATGGTCTCGACGACCGACTCCTGCGGGAAGTGCTCGCGGAAGATGCGGTAGTAGAGCACCTGTTCCTTGGTGTCCAGGGTGACACCCGGCGCGACCTCGCGGCCGCGGTCCTTCTCGAGGTCGGCGTCAGAGACCTGGGTCTCGGCGACGCGGGCCATGACCCCCTCTATCCCGGAACCCTCATAGAACTTGGCCTTCGGCCGTTCCACCACTTCGTGCGGCAACCGGTCGCGGAAGGCTTCTCGGAGAAGCCACTTCTCCTGACCGGTCTCGGGGTGAATCTTCCAGTCGACGGGCACCTGGAAGGCCGCGGCCACGAGGTCCGGGGCCGAGAGGGGGACGCGGGCCTCCAGGCCGTGGGCGGCCGTCATGCGGTCCACCCGCTGGAAGCCGTTGGCGTGGCCTCCCTCCAGCAGGATGAGAAGCTCGTCCGTGACCCGGTCGCGCGGCTCGATGTCCTTCAGATAGTGGTAGCCGGCGAAGAGCTCGTCCCCTCCCTCGCCGCAGTAGACCAGGCGGCAGCCGGCTGCCGCAGCCTCCCGCGCGATGAGGTAGTTGGCCACCGAACTGCGGACGAGCGGCGCATCGAAGGACTCGAGGTGGTAGATGACATCCGACAGGACCTCGGCGACCTCCTCCTCGCCGAAGACGTACTCGGTGTGGCGCAGGCCCAGGTGCTCGGCGACCTGCCTGGCCCGCGGCAGGTCCTCAGAGTCGCTCGTGCCCGCGGCGAACGACAGGAGCTTCTCCGACCCGAGACGGGCCACGGCCGCGGCGGCGACGACGCTGCTGTCGACCCCGCCGCTCAGGAGCACTCCCACGGCGGCCTCCCCGGCGCCGGGGGACTGAGCCACCCCTGAAGAGTAGCCGCGCTCCACCGCGTCCTCCACGAGCCGCGCCAGACGGGCCGCCGCAGACGGGGCGTCGAGGTCCGATTCTGACACCCAGTCGGCGAGCCGGGTGAGCCGGTGGAACTCGCCGTTCACGAACACATGCCCCGGCGGGAAGACCTTGATCTCGCTCCCGAGGGCGCAGAGGGCCTTCACCTCGGAGGCGAAGGCCACCGGCCGGCCGCCCTCCTCTAGGTAGTAGAGTGGTCTCAGGCCCAGCGGGTCCCTGGCCAGGAGGATGCTCCCGTCCTCCCAGACCGCGGCCAGGGTGAAGGCGTCCGGGGGATGGCCGTCGCACAGGACGACCTGCGGCTCACCCTCGGGTAGGGTGACGCTACGGGCCGCGGGTATCTCGAAGATGCGGGTGACCTCCCGTCCGGACCCGCCTTCAAGGGCCGGGGGCACAGTGCCGGCAAGGGCCGTAGGGACAGGACGCTGAGGCCGCTCGGCGGCGAAATGGACCTCGCGCACCTTCGGCCGCCAGGGCGAACGTCCCCCCGTCCGGTGCCTGAGCTTGCCCTCCATCGCTTGGAGGTCCGCCTCGGCCTTCTCGCCCGTGGCGATCAACAGAACACCCATCGTCGTCTCGGCTCCCCTCACCACATCCGGCCGCGGTCTGTGGACCGCTGACTCCACCATACTTTAGCCGAGATGGCCCGGGAGTGCAAACAGCCGTCCCCGTCCCTGGGCCGCTGACCGAGGAGTTCAGCCCCTCCCCGAGCTGGCACGCGCGACCGCCGTCAAAAAACCCTTGGAGGAATCCGGCTTGTACGGCAGAATTCTTCGCCACCAGCAATGGCTGGCTCATGGGCGGATTGTCAAGTGAAGAAGCCGGGAACGGGCATGAAGGTGGGGAGCTAGCTATGTCTACCCGCGCGGCGGAACTCATGCGGAGGATCGAGGACGACCGGGGGAAGGTGTACCCGCTCGCCTCGGAGCGGAGCGAAGCCTACAAGAGGGCCATGGAGATGTTCCTTTCGTCCGGGAACCACGAACAGGCCAACATCGCCAAGATAGAGTGGCTCGTCTTCGCTTTCCAGGAGACCGACAAGCACGAGCCTGGCGCCTACTTCGGACCGAGGTTCACAGGACCCGGCAAGGTTCCCTTCCCTGACTTCTACGAGCTGCCTCCCCACACCCGTGAGTACCTCAAGGCCCGTGTCGACGCCACCTCGAACCCCATCCACCGGGCCCGGTACGCCGACTTCCTGTGGGACAAGTTCCAGGACGCCGAAGCCGGCCCTGCGGCCGTCACGGCCTACATCGACTGCATCCACCTCTACAACGAGCTGGGCGACTCCAACAGCGCCTTCAGGGCCGCCAGACGCGCCTGCCACCTGGCGACGAAGTTCGGAGACACCGAGCTCCGCCGGGCCGCCAAGGAGGCGGCGGTCAAGCTCATCGCCGAACTCGTCACCCAGGCCGACCTCGGCTTCGTCCGCAAGGTGGGCGACGCGCTCACCGACATCGGCGACCTTTTGGAGCCCGACGAACGGAAGATGCTCATCGAACGCTTCGAACACATGAGAGCCTCGTTCGTCAGCGTGCGGAACTACTTCCTCGAGCGCGCCACGCTCAAAGTCCTCCGACAGGTCTACAGACTCGACGGGGACTCCGTCGCGGAGAGGCGGGCCTGGCTGCAGGAAGGCGAATCCTACGAGGCCGAGGGTGACTACAAGCTCAACCTCGACGGCTCAGGAGGCGGTCCCGGCGGCGGGCCGGTCGTGGCCTCACACCTCTACCAGCTCGCCCTCGACCACTTCATGCAGATGGGCGAGACGGCCAAGGTCGAGAGTCTCCAGAAGAAGCTCAAGGAAGCCTACGCCCTCGGACCAGCCAACTATCAGCAGTTCGTCGAAGGACTCCGAGGCGTGCCGGGCGGTTCAGGCACCCAGAACTGACCCGGTGGCACACACCGTGAACGGCCGCGACCCCGCTGGGAACCCACCGGACGGGACAGGCACCCTGCCCGTCCTGTCCCTGCCGTCCGAGACCGCGTGGGACGCCCGTTTCCACCTCGTCCCTCCCGAGAGCCTCCTCGAGGCCCTGCCTCGTGAGGCCCGCCGCCTCCGGGAACTCGGCGCGGGTCTCGTCGAGTTCCCCGGCGACCTCTGCGGGATGGGCGGGGACTACGCCTCCCCGGAGTTCTGGTCCCGGGTGTCAGAGGTTCTCGCGTGTGAAGGCCTCGGGGCGACCGTCCACCTTCCCTTCGGGTGGGTCGACCTCGCCGCCCTGGACGGGGAGGTGTGGGAAGGGAGCGTCCGCTCGGTCGAGAGGGCCATGGCGGCCCTCACCCCGCTGTCCCCCCTGATGGCCTCCGTCCATCCGGCAAACTACCCGACAAGGGCCGTCCTGGGAATGGCGCCCGAGACGGCGAGGTCGGGCCTCCACGCCGCCTTCGGCGAGCGTGTCGTCAAGGCCCTGACCAGACTCGCCCGGGGCGCTCTGGGTCCGGTCCTGGCGCTGGAGAACCTTGAAGGGGTGCCGCCCGAACTCTTCGCGGCCATCCTCGATGCGGCCGGGGTCAAGGCGTGCCTCGACGTGGGACACGCCGTGGCCGACGGCCAGGACCCGTGCCGGCTTTTCGAACTCCTCGAGGGGAAGGTCCTCGGCCTCCACCTCCACGACGCCGCCCCGCCCGGCCGGACCGATGCGGGGGGTCTCACCCACGAGCGGGCCCACCGCGCCCTCGGTGAGGGAAGACTGGACCTTGAGAACCTGGTCAGCGCCGTCCTCGCCCGGGACTTCTCAGGACCGGTCGTCCTCGAGGTGCTAGGCGACCAGGAACCGTCGGTCCGCCTCTGGTCGGACACGCTCCGAACCGCCAGGACCGGCCGACCCGAAGGCGGTCTCGCCAGATGAAGGTCACCGTGACCTGGCATGGCGACAGGCGCTTCGTGGGCCGCGGGCCCTCCGGGGTCCCCGTCCTAATCAACTTCGGTCCGGGTGAGACCGCCGCCGGCCCGCCGCCAGGCCCGGCCGCGGACGAGGACGGGACGCGGCCGGCCGGCCCCTCGCCGGTGGAGCTCCTGCTCATCGCCACGGGGGCCTGCACCGGCCTTGACGTCGTGAGCATCCTCCAGAAGAAGCGCGTCGCCTTCAGCGGCCTTGAGATCGAGGTCGGCGGCCGGCGCGCCCCCGACCACCCCCGCTACTTCACCCGTCTCGAGGTCGTCTACCGCCTGAAGGCATCGCCCGGGGCACGCCCCGGACCCGAGCACGCGCTCGAGCACGCGGCAAGACTCTCCATGGAGAGATACTGCAGTGTCGGGTGCTCCCTCCGGGCCGACAAGAGCTGGCGCTGCGAGGTGGTGCCCGAGGACCCTCGGGCGACGTGAGGCGAGGGGTCAGGACCTAGCCGGGCCGTCGGAGGTGGGGCCCGATAGGCCCCCTCTCCCGGAGCTCGGCCAGGGCCCTCTCCATGTCGGCCGGCATGGGGGCCCGGAACTCCATCGGCTCGCCCGACACCGGGTGCCGGAAGGTCAGGAGATGGGCGTGAAGGGCCTGGCCCTCCAGGGCGCCGACGGCCTCGGGGTAGGGGTGGACGTCCTCGACGGCCATGGTCCGCGCCATCTCCTTCCTCAGCCGCCTCGGACGTCTCGGACCGTAGAGGGGATCTCCGGCGACCGGGTGCCCGATATGGGCCAGGTGGACGCGGATCTGGTGGGTGCGCCCCGTGCGGAGCGCGCACTCGATGAGGGTGAAGTCCCCGAACCTCTCCAGGACCCGGTAGTGGGTCACGGCCTCCCTTCCCCCCTCCTGGAGGACGGCCATCTTCCTCCGGTTGACCGGGTCACGGCCGTACCGGGTCTCGATGGTCCCCTCGTCCAGAGGGAGGTCGCCGTGGACGAGGGCCAGGTAGCGGCGGTGGGCCGTGCGGTTCTTGATCTGCTCGGCGAGGGAGAGATGGGCCCGGTCCGTCTTGGCCACGACCATGACCCCGCTCGTGTCCTTGTCGAGGCGGTGGACGATTCCCGGACGGCACACCCCCCCTATCCCGGACAGGTGGTCGCAGTGGGCCAGGAGGGCGTTGACGAGGGTCCCGCGACTGTGCCCCGGAGCGGGGTGGACGACCATGCCCCGGGGCTTGTTCACGACGAGCAGATGCTCGTCCTCGTAGACGATGTCCAACGGGATGGCCTCCGGCTCGACGTCCAGCGGCTCCGGGTGGGGCACCGAGACGACCACGCGGTCCCCCGGCCGGAGACGGTAGCCGGCCTTGGTCTCCTCGCCGTCGACGGTGACCAGACCCTCGGCGATGAGCTTCTGGACGTGCGAGCGGGTGAGGTCGAGGTCGCGCCTCCCGGCGAGGAAGACGTCGAGCCGCTGCCCCGCATGACGGGGTTCGATGTCGAACTCCATCTCGGTCTGCCAGAGTTCGGCCTCGTCGCCTTCGTCGAAGGAAGACGCGGCGGACGGGTCGCTCATATCACGCGGGGGGCCGGAGGCCGCCCTCACGCGACATCCGCCCTCGGCCGGAGAAGACGACAGGCAAGGAACACCACGACCAGGGCCGTCCCGACGACGATGCCGATGTCGGCGACATTGAAGACCGGCCAGAACCTGAAGTCGACGAAATCCACCACGAGCCCTCCGCGGAAGACCCGGTCGAAGAGGTTGCCCATCCCGCCGCCGACCAGGAGGCCCAAGCCCAGGTGGCCGAGACCCGGGCGCCTCATGTCCAGGACCAGGGGCGCCCAGACCCCCACTCCCAGGAGGAGGACCGCGAGCGCGATGAACAGCGGCCGCCCACCGGGGAGCAGGCCGAAAGCCGCACCCGGGTTCCGGACCAGGTCGAACCAGAGAAGGCCGGGGATGACCTCTCTCTCCGTCCCGGCGAGGACCTTCAGGGCCCAGGCCTTCGAGGCGAGGTCGGCCGCCAGCCAGGCCAGCGCGGTCACCCACACCGCCAGGAGACTCCCGGCCCTGCTGAGCGCACGCGTCTCGTTCTCGCGGGTCAAGGTCGGTCCGGTCTCCCCTCTCCGCTCCCGGGGACAGACCCCGCGGAACCGGTGTGCCGCCCGGCCGAAGCCTCAGGCGCCCCGCAGGAGCCGCCCCGGCGGTCGGCAGGTGATGGCGGCCCTAGCTTCTCTTCGCAGGCGGCCTCCTCCTCCCGGGACGCCGGTCCGGGTCGGGCAGGCGCTCGACCCGCTGGACGGTCCCGACCTCCTCGTCGGCCCCGACGTAGGCGTCACCGTAGTCGCGGGCTCCGGGGACGTCGGAGGGCGTGTTGGAGGTCCCGAACCGGGCGACCGCCTGCCAGGCGTCCTCACCGTCGAAGCCCACAGGGTGGAGCGGGCTGTCGTCCGTGAAGCTGGAGAAGGCCGGTCTGGCGTCTTCCCCCGCCGGGCGGCCCCGGTCGCGCGCCCCACCGTCCTCCAGGGCTCTCTGGCACTCCAGACAACGGGCGGTCCACGGAACAGCCCTGAGCCTGGCTTCAGGGATGGGCCGGCCGCACCCCTCGCACCGCCCGTAGGTCCCCTCCTCCAGACGCTGGAGGGCTCTCTCGACCATCCGGAGGGTAGCCATGTGGTCCTCGCGGAGACCGAAGTCCTTCTCCCGTTCGAAGGTCTCCGTGCCGATGTCCGCCGGGTGCTGGTCGTAGGTCGAGGACTCCGAGATGGACTCCCCGAGACTCCGGCCGAGGCTCCTGTCGTCGAGGGCCCGGACGGCCGCCCTCAACCTCTCCCGCTCCCGCTCGAGCATCCGCCGGTACTCGGCGCTGTCGGACACTCCTGGACCCCCTTTCACGGGCTCTGCAGGTTCGCCTGGACGATGCGGACGATCTCCGCGATGAAGCCCCCGATGCCCGGGAGGTTCAGCATGACGAGCCGCCGGAGGAGGACGACGAGCACCGCGCCCAGGAGGGTGAACCCGACGGCGATGCCGAAGCCGCGCCCTATCCCGGACAGGAAGTTCAGGAAGAACATCCGCCTCGGGTCCCGCACGAGGGCCACGTACTCGGCGATGTTGAGGTTCTCGATGTGCCGGGTATAGTCGGCGAGACGCCGGCTGAGGGCCCTCACGCTGGCCTCCGAGGCGGGCCTGAGGTAGGGCTCCTCGTCCTCGGGCTCGGCGGGGCCGACGGGCCCGACGGCCGGTCCGGCCCGCGGTCGGAGCACCGGGCCGGCGGGGTCCGGCCGGTCCTGCGGCGGCTCCACCTTGTCCTCGACCAAGGCCACCCCTCCCGCAGGGCTAATCTCCCCGCTCGGGGAGGACGGTAAACCCTGCCGGGGTCAGGCCCCCTCCGCGGCCCCGCCCTGCCGGGAGGCCGGCCGCAGTCTGGCCCGCAGGCGCCGGTAGGCCGGCTCGCCGTAGCTGTAGGCCAGGTACCACACCGGACGGAGGACCAGGTCGAACTCGCCGATGAACTCGGTGAACTCGCCGGCGAAGCCCTTCTTGAAGCGGTAGAGGCCGTAGAGCGGGTCGGAGGGGTCAAGGTTGCCCGAGACGCCGCGGAAGTCGTAGAAGCGACAGCCGTTCTCCATCGCCCAGAGGATCATCGTCCACTGGAGGAGGTGGTTGGGCATGACCTGGCGCCGGGTGTTCGAGGAGGCGCCATAGACGTACCAGGCCTTGTCGCCGAGGATGAAAGCGATCGCCCCCGCCAGGGCCTCCCCCTCGTGTTCGGCCAGGAAGAGCTGGGCCAGGCCCCGCTCGACGAGGATGTCCCATATGTCCCGGTAGTAGCTCTCCGCCCGGACCAGGAACCGGTCGCGCCGGGCCGTCTCGAGCAGGATGCGGTAGAACGTGGAGATGTCCCGCGGGTCGGAGGCCTTCCGGACGGTCACACCCTTCCTCTGGGCCAGCCGGATGTTGTACCTGTCTTGTGGTGGAAGGAGGCCATGAGCTCCTCCGGGGTGCGGCCCTCGAGCGGCAGGCGGAACACGAAGCGGGGCTGGACGCCCTCGAAGCCGAGACCCCGGGAGACCCGCCGGAACCCCAGGCGCTCCAGGCGCCGGACCACGTCCTGTCGTTCGGCCGGGATATCCGGGTCTATCTTGAGGGCCACGGCTCCACGGCGGCGGAGGACCCGCCCGACGTCGGTGAAAAGGGCGGTCATGGCCTCCTCGTCGGTGAAGTCGATGACAGGCCCCCGGGGGGCGTAGGCCACCTGGAGGTCGAGCCCCGGCAGGGGGATGCGGCGGAGAAGGACCGAGATGGCCCCCCTCACCCGGCCGGAGGCCGTCTCCTCGAGGAGGAACCGCACGGGCACCCAGCCCGTGCGTGCCTTCAGGTCACCCCAGGCCGTCGTCTGCAGGATGTGGCCCTTGGGCCCGTCTCTGACGAAGTCATCGAAGCGCTCCAACGCGGCGGGGTCCTTGGGGTCGACCAGAACGGTCCGGAATGGGGCCAAAAGGTCTACCAGCCCTTCTCCTGCTCGTCCCGCTCCTCGCCGTCCTCCGGCTCAGCCGCGGCGGTCCTGCGCCGGACCGGCTCCCTCGGGGTGGACCAGACAGGCTCCCCCCAGAGGTTCGGCCGCACCTCGGCCCCGGGGCGGAGCTCGAGGGTCGCGGCCTCCTCGCCGGTCTCACCGGCCTGGGCCTCCCCGGGGCCGGCCCCGTCGTCCGGGGTCGGCCCGGGGGCCGGCTCGCCGGCGTACCTCTCGACGATGGCCTTGGCCCGCGGGGTCGGGTCGAAGACCGTGCCCTCCGCCTCCTCGAGCTCACGCTCCTTCTCCTCGAAGAGCTCGAGCTGGGCCCGGAGGAGCGTCTTCATCCTCAACCGGAAGAGCTCGGCCTCACGCCGCATCTCCTCGTAGTCGGTGACGGCCCGGCGGGCCTGTTCCCGGGCCTCCTTCACGATGCGCTCGGCGTCGGCCCTCGCCCGTTCCCTGATGAGCTCGGCCTCCCTCTCGCCCTGCGCCCGGGCCTCTTCAGCCGCCTGCTGGGCGAGGACGAGGGTCTTGTTGAGCGTCTCCTCGATGGACCGGTAGCGCTCGAGGGTCCTCTCGACCTCGTCGAGCCGGTCCTTGAGTTCGGCGTTCTCCCGGATGAGGGACTCGAACTCCTTGACGACCAGGTCGAGGAACTCGTCCACCTCGGCTTCGGAGTAGCCGCGAAAGGCCCGGTTGAACTCCTTGTTGTGGATATCCAGGGGCGTCAAGGTCACCGCAGGCACCCCCAAGGGGGCAGTATGTTCGACCAGCCACGCTTCGACGGTTGGCGACAGGTTTCCTCCCCTACATGACACGGAGCAGGGCGAAGGTGAGGAGACGGGCGATAAGGTCGATGACGATGATGGCCACGAGGGGCGAGAAGTCGACAGGCATGCCTTTCGGCAGGACCCGCCTGACGGGAGCCAGAATGGGCTCGGTCACGTCGACCAGGAACTCGTCGACCGTGTTCACGGCCGGATGAAGCCTCTCCCGACCGACCACGAGCACCACGTTGGCCATGATTATCCGCACCACCAGCACCAGGATCAGGAGCGCGGTGATGATGTTGAGGAGAACGACCACCGAAGGCAAATCTCCCCGACCTCCCCGGCTACCTATTCTACCCTTCCCTGGGACCGAAAATCGCCGTGCCGATCCTTACGACGTTGGCCCCCTCGGAGACAGCCACCTCGTAGTCCTGGCTCATGCCCATCGACAGAAGCTCCATCGACACCCCCGGCAGACCCAGCCGGTCTATCTCCATCGCCAGCCGCCTCACCCGGCGGAAGACCGGCCGCGTCTCCTCGGGGTCGAAGGTCAGGGGGGCCATGGTCATCAGTCCCATGACTTCGAGTCCGGGGAGTCGGCAGACCTCTCTGACGAGGTCCGCGGCGGCCTCCGGCGGGACCCCGAACTTGGTCTCCTCCCCTGAGGCGTTGACCTGCACGAGGACCTTGAGGGGCTCGGAGCGTCCTTCCCGCGCCCAGGCGCGCGACAGGGCCTCGGCGACCCGCCGGCGGTCCACCGAATGGATGAGGTCGAAGAGCCGGGAGGCCCGGGCGGCCTTGTTCGTCTGCAGATGCCCGATGAAGTGCCACACGAGCTCCGGGCAGGTCGGGTCCAGGGCGGAGCGCTTGGCCGCCCCTTCCTGCACCCGGTTCTCCCCGACGTCGGTGACCCCCGCCTCGACGGCTTCGCGGACGAGGTCCGGCGGAACCCCCTTGGTCACGGCGACCAGGGTCACGTCCTCCGCCGAGCGGCCCGCACGAGCCGCGGCCCGGGCTATCTTCTCCCTGACCCTCTCCAGGTTGCGGGCGATGTCCGGCCCCCGGGAAGCCATCATCGGCCACCCCCCGCCACGACCCGGGACCCGCCGGGGCCGTCGGGGGCGGCGGCGAGGGCGCCCGCGCGGAGTCTCCCCCCGGGTCCCAGCCCGATGTCCGTCCCCTCGTCCACGAGCCAGGGGGTGGTGACCACCGGAGTGCCCACGGGCAGGCCGGTCACGACGACCTCCTCCTCGTCACCGCCCTCGACCGTCACCGGTCTGAACCGGCAGACACCCTTCTGCACGATGAAGACGCCGTCCTGGCCGGCGCGCCGGACGAGGGCCTTCCGGGGGATGACGGTCCCGGCATGCACGCGCAGGACGATGGTCGCCAGGGCCTGCCGGCTGGAGACCATGCCGTCCAGGAGCTCGGAAGTCTCATAGGTGACAAGGCAATAGCCGCTCTTCTCGCGCTCCCCGACATGGTACAGCCTGGCCTCGGCCTCGCGCCGCCCTTCGAACTCCGGGAACCTCAGCGTGACATCAGAGACCCCGACCAGGGTGTCGGCCTCACTGTTGGTCACGACGACGGCCACGAAGGCGCCGGTGTCCGCGATGACCTTCGCCACCGGGTCGCCCGCCTCCACCCTCGACCCGTCGGTGACTCTCTCCAGCCGCCCGACCATGGTCAGGATCTGCGCCGTCCGGTACCTCCCGACGTTCTCCGGGGTCAGCGTATCCTCGAGCCCGTCGAGGCAGTAGCTGACAACACCCGGTGAGGGAGCGACCACGGAGAAGACCGCCCGGTCGAGGACCATGCGTGCCGCCTCGAGAGCCTCCTCCAGGCGCGCGCGGTCCTCCCGGATGCGGGCGAGACGCTCTTCGGCGTCGGCCGCCTTGCGCACGGCCTCCGACAGGGACAGGGTCGCCTCGTCCATCGAGGTGAAGTCCGCCCCGCGGCAGGCCTCGCGTAGCCGGGCCGCCGCCTCGAGCGCCGACGTGGAGCTCGAGGCTATCACCGCCTCGAGGGCCTGCTCTTCGGCCGCATGCTCCGCGGTGAACCTCTCAAGGTCGGCTTCCAGGGCGGCCACCCGGGCCTCCGCCTCCTGCCTCTCCCGGGTGTCGGAGATGTCCACCACCTCGGCCCCGCCCCGGGCCCGGTCACCCTCCTCCAGGCGGAGGGTCACCGTCCCGGTGACAGGCGAGCGCAGGACCGTCTCCCGGCGGATGAAGAACCCCTGTCCGGACACCGTCTCCTCCACCCTGCCGTCCCTGGCGACCGTGATACCCACGAGCTGCGAGAGGACGAGGGACTTGACGGTCGAGTAGCCGCCGGAGGCCGCCACGGCCACGAGGAGGGCCACGACAGCCACCACCCGAAGCCACCCGCGCGGGGGCGGGCCCTCACCGCCGACCCGCCGGCCCGAGACGCGTCGGCGCGCGCCG
>CAJXZV010000031.1 GCA_913063835.1 uncultured Eubacteriales bacterium | reverse complement strand
CCTAGGGCTGAGGGCCCAGGGCCCCGGCCCCGCCGGCGCCAAACGGCGCTAGCCGCCGGGAACCTCGAAAGGCAGAGCACACTCTAGGCCTCGACCGTGCAGGTGGAAACGCAGGACCAACAAGGCCGGTCCGCTCACGTCGGGGGCACCGAACTCAATCCTCGCGGCACTCCTCCGAAGAAGCTCCTGCCAGCGGTCCTGACCCCTGATGTACAGACTGGCAGAGAGTCGATCCCCTGAGGCGAGCTGGACCCACTGCCCCCAATAGCCGAAGTATGGGACGGGAGAGCCGCCGACCCACCGTACGGTGATATAGACGTTGACACGGTCACCCTGTCGCTCTACCGAGTGAAGCACCACCTCGTACACGCCCCCGGCCACCGCTCGCTCGATGGGCCAGCCGAACGGATATGCCTCATAGGCGTAAGCGACAAGTCCCCCAGCCAAGACCGTCGATAGGAGGGCCAGAACCAGTGGCCAGGTTGCCCAAGGACGCTTCACGCGAGCAGTAGGGGGCATGGACACTTCACGACCTCGCCTTTGATGTCCTCACCGGCACACCAGTATTCCTTGTACAGCGTCTTGCAGGGCATAAGGAGTCTATCTTTCTTTCGCTCTCCATAACGATGCCACGGCATGGCTACCCTGGCAAACTCCAGGCCGGGCTACTTCCGGGCTGTGAAAGACCGTACCGCACTGGGGAGAGAGACAACCGGCCAGCGGCGCCGCTCTGTCCAATCCAGGGCGGCGGTCAAAAGCGACGGATGTCCCTGTCCATCACGGTCGGTCGGCCAGAGCCTTCCTCCCCGCCCGGAGCCCCTTCGCCCCCCGCAGGAGGGCGGCCACCGTGCGGCCCTTCAGCCCCTGGATGGCGGAGGTCGGGTTTATCTTTTTCGGGCAGGCCTCGACGCAGTTGAAGATGGTGTGGCAGCGCCAGGCACCCTTCTCGTGGGCCACGAGTCCCAGCCGTTCGTCATGGGCCTCGTCGCGGGTGTCGGCCACCCAGCGGAAGGTCTTCATCATCGCCGTGGGCCCGAGGTACTCCTTACCCGTCCAGACCGACGGGCAGGACGAGAAGCACGACCCGCACAGGATGCACCCGACGTACTCGTCGATCCGCTTGCGCTCCTCCGGAGATTGCGGCCGCTCCCTCTCCGGGTCGGCCGACCTCGTCACAATCCATGGGGCGATGGCCTCGTAGCACTCCCAGAACCGGGTCATGTCCACGACCAGGTCCCTTATCACCGGAAGGTGCGGGAGAGGCATCACGTGCACCTCCCGGTGGCCCTCCCGGAGGAGACGGGCCACCTGGGTCTCGCAGGCGAGGCGGTAGGAGCCGTTGATGAACATGGCGCAGGCCCCGCAGATGCCCTCCCGGCAGGAGAAGCGGAAGGCCAGCGAGCCGTCTATCTTCTCCAGCACCGTGAACAGGCCGTCGAGGACGGTCATCCCGTCCACGTAGGGGATCTCGAAGGTGTCCAGCCGTCCCCGCTCGTCCGTCTCGGGGTCGAAGCGGTACACCTTGAGGACCACCTTCTCCAGGCCGACCGCGGCCCGGCCGGTACTCTCCTCGTTCATTCGGGTCTTCTCGGTCGTCGCCAAAAGGCCCACCTCCCCTTCTAGTAGGTCCTGGCCTTCGGTTCCCACTTGGTGATGGTCACCGGCCGGTACTCGAGCTCCGGGCCGTCCTCGGTCAGCCGGGCGATGGTGTGTTTCAGGAAGTCCCGGTCGTCGCGCTCCCTGTAGTCGGTCCGGAAGTGCGAACCGCGGCTCTCCCTGCGGGCGAGCGCCCCGGCGGCGATGGCCTCCGCCACCAGGATCATACCCTCGAGCTCCAGGTTCCGCGCCCAGTCGAGGTTGTAGCGGCGGCCGCGGTGCCTGATGCCAATCCTGCGGAAGCGCTCCCGGAGCTCACGCACCTTGTCCAGGCCGGCCTTCATGGCCCCCTCCTCCCGGAAGAGACCTATGTTGGTGAACATGTTCTCCCGGAGCTCGTCCCTGAGAGCGGCCGGGTCCTCCGGCCCGTCGGCCTCGAGCACCCACGTGACGCGCCTGGTCGCCTCGGCCATGGCCGCGGTCAGGACCTTCTCGGCCTTCTCCGCGCCGACCCCGTCCGCCCCATCCTTCACGAAGCGCGCGGCGGCGGCTCCGGCCCGCCGGCCGAAGACCATGGTCTCCAGGAGAGAGTTGCCGCCGAGGCGGTTGGCCCCGTGGACGCTGACGCACGCGCACTCGCCGGCCGCGAAGAACCCCGCGACCTCTGTCGCCCCGTCGGCGTCCGTGTCGATGCCGCCCATGAAGTAGTGCTGGCCCGGCTGGATGGGTATCGGCTCGTGGATGGGGTCGACCCCGGTGAAATTGATGGCGATGTCCCGGATGGCCGGCAGGCGCTCCATGATTCTCTCGGCCCCGAGGTGGGTGAGGTCGAGGTGGACGTAGCCGCCGGGGAACCCGCGGCCCTCGTCGATCTCGGTCTGGATGGCCCGGGCCACGATGTCGCGCGGGGCGAGCTCCATGGCCTTCGGCGCATACTTCTCCATGAAGCGCTCACCCAAGGCGTTAAGGAGGTGGCCGCCTTCACCGCGCGCCCCTTCGGTCATGAGGACGTTGTTGCCGAAGAGTGACGTGGGGTGGAACTGGATGAACTCCATGTCCTTGAGGGGCACACCGGCCATGTAGGCGATGGCCATGCCGCTACCGGTGTTGATGATATTGTTCGTGGACCGGGCGTAGATTCGTCCGGCCCCCCCGGTCCCGAAGATGACCGCCGCGGCCCTGACGGCCTCGAGCCGTCCCGTCTTGAGGTCGAGGGCGACGACCCCGTAGCACCGGCCGTCGGCCACGGCCAGGCTGACCACCTGCCACTCCTCGTAGACCTTGATGCCGCGCCTCAAGGTCTGCTCGAACATGGTGTGGAGAAGGGCGTGCCCGGTCTTGTCAGCGGCGTAGCAACACCGCGGGGAGCCCGCACCGCCGAAGGGCCGCTGGGCTATCCGACCCTCCTCGGTCCGACTGAAGGGACAGCCCCAGTGCTCCATCTCGTAGATGCGGGCCGGGGCCTCGCCGGTCAGGATCTCGACCGCGTCCTGGTCGGCGAGGTAGTCCGAACCCTTGACCGTGTCGAAGGCGTGCTTCTCGGGGTTGTCGTCGCGCGCGTCGGGGTGGTTCCCCAGGGCGGCGTTGACCCCTCCCTGCGCGGCGACCGAATGCGACCGGACGGGGTGCACCCGGGAGAGGACCCCGACCTCACACCCCGCGTCGTGGGCCTCGATGGCCGCCCGGAGGCCGGCCAGACCGCCGCCCACGACCAGAACCTCGTGGTAGATCAACGGGAACCCCTCCTAGCCCTTCATGAACCGTACGAGCGCCAGCGCACCGTAGCAGAAGGCCAAGAGCCCGACGACCCACAGCCCGGCCGTCACGACCCGCACGGCACGCTCTCCCGTCGTGTAGTCCAGGATGACGCTCCTCAGCCCGTAGAGTCCATGGTACAGGACGAAGGCCAACAGACTGTAGCTGACCAGCATGTAGGCCAGTGTATCGAGGCGGGCGGAGGCGGCGGCCGCGGTCAGCTCCGCGTGCCCGCCCGCGAAGTGGAGGACATACACATGGACTCCGGCGACCACGATGAGCCCGACGGCCGTCACTCTCTGCAGGAGCCATCCCCAGACTCCCCTGGCTCCGTTCTCGCTCACGCGCCATCCCTCCCTAACCGAAGATGAGAGGCCAGAAGACCTTGAGCGTCCAGGCGAACCCGGCCGCGGCCAGGACGAACGCCCCCCAGAAGAGGGCCTTCTGGCTCCTCACCCCGATACCCATGTCGAAGAGTATCATCCTCACGCCGTTCAGGCCGTGGTAGAGGCCCGCGGTGATGAGGAGGACCTCCCCGGCGGCGAAGACCGGCGCCTTGAGCGCGGCCATCACCGCGTCGAAGGTCTCCGGGCCCCACAGGATGCTGGAGATGACCCCGATATGCATGAACAGGTAAAGGACCATGGCCAGGCCGGTCACGCGGTGCAGGAGCCAGGCCCACATGCCGACGCGTATCCGGCCGGGCCAGATGTCGAGATCGCGGTAGCGAACCTCCCGCGTCGTCACCAGTCGGTACAATGCGTCCTCACCTCCCAGGCTGGTGGGAGCTGGAATCATCCTATCTCGGCGTTGGCTTTCTCCACGAGCTCGACGCACCGCCGCGCGACCTCCTGCGGGTCGACCTGGACGCGGGCGAGGCCCTCCTTCATGGCCTGCTCGGCGACAGCGGCAGCCACGGCCGGGGCCACACGGCGGTCGAACGGCTTCGGGATCACGTAGTCGGGGCTGAGCTCGGTCTCGTCGATGAGGGCGGCCATGGCGTGGGTCGCGGCGATCTTCATCCCCTCGGAGATGTCCTTCGCCCTGGCGTCGAGCGCACCCCGGAAGACCCCCGGGAAGGCCAGGACATTGTTCACCTGGTTCGGGAAGTCCGAGCGGCCGGTGCCGACGACCTTGGCCCCGGCGGCCTTGGCCTCGTCAGGGAATATCTCCGGGACGGGGTTGGCCATGGGGAGGACGACGGGGTCACGGTTCATGGACCTCACCATGTCCTGGGTCACCGCCCCGGCCACGGACAGCCCGATGAAGACATCGGCGCCCTTGAACCCCTCGGCCAGCGTCTTCACCCTGTCGCGGTTCGTGACCCTGGCCATCTCCTCCTTGGCCCAGTTCATGCCCTCGGTGCGCCCCTCGTAGATGGCGCCTCTCGAGTCGCAGAGGACTATCTCGCCGACCCCCATGCTGAGCAGCAGCTTGGCCACGGCGATGCCCCCCGCGCCGGCGCCGTTCATGACGATCTTGACGTCCTTCATGTCCTTGCCGACGACCTTGAGGGCGTTCAGCAGCACGGCCCCGCAGACGATGGCCGTACCGTGCTGGTCGTCGTGGAAGATGGGGATGTCGGTTTCCTTCTTCAAACGGTCCTCGATCTCGAAACAGCGGGGCGCGGAGATGTCCTCGAGGTTCACCCCGCCGAAGGTCGGGGCGACGAGCTTGACGGTCTCGACGATGTCGTCGACGTCCTTGGAGGCGATGCAGAGCGGGAAGGCGTCGACCCCGGCGAAACACTTGAAGAGGACGCACTTGCCCTCCATCACCGGCATGCCCGCCTCGGGCCCGATGTCCCCGAGGCCGAGCACGGCCGTCCCGTCGGTCACGACGGCGACGAAATTGGCCTTGTTGGTGTACTCGTAGACGAGGTCGAGGTCCTTGTGTATCTCCTTGCAGGGCTCGGCGACCCCGGGCGTGTAGGCCAGGCTAAGGTCGGTCTTGTCCCTCACCGGGACCTTGCTGACGACCTTGAGCTTCCCCTGATTGTCCTTGTGAAGCTTGAGGGCGTCCTCCCTCTGGCCCATGTCGTTCCACGGCTCCTCCCCGAAGAAGTCAGGTGGACGGTGAAGCACATCGGAACACGTCTTCTCGGGCGCCCACCCCCCGGAAAAGCAAAATGCGAACAACCACGCGGAAGGGGCGGGTCCTCCGGGGCCCGGCCTCCCGGTGGTCGTTCGCCGGGGTTCGTCCGCTCCATCCCGCCGGAGTCGACGCGGCCTCCCTCACGGCAGGCACGAACGAAGCGGCGCCAGCGCCAACCGGCGGGCGGCCCCGCGCAGAGCTGGGCCGCGTCTCCAGCCCCGGGTCCCCCGCCGAGGTTCGCTCTGTATCGTAAAGGCTATATTTTGCGGCCCGATGCGGTTATCCTCTATCGGTCCGGGCGAACTTTGCCCTGCCCTCTTCGTAGAGGTTGTTCCCGAGGGTGTCGATGCACACGACGGCCGGGAAGTCCTCCACCTCGAGGCGCCGGACCGCCTCCGGGCCGAGGTCCTCGTAGGCCACGAGTTCGGCCTTCCTCACCCTTTTGGCCGCCAGTGCACCCGCCCCGCCGATGGCGGCGAAGTAGACCGCCCCGTGCTCCTTCATGGCCTCGACCACCGCCGGGGACCTCGAGCCCTTGCCGATCATCCCCCGGAGGCCTCTGGCGAGGATGGCCGGGGTGTAGGGGTCCATCCGGCCGCTGGTCGTGGGGCCGCACGACCCGAGGGCCTGTCCCGGCTTGGCGGGGCAGGGTCCGACGTAATAGATTATCTGGCCCTCCAGGTCGAACGGGAGCTCGCCTCCGGTCTCGAGGGCCTCGACGATGCGCTTGTGGGCCGCGTCGCGGGCCGTGTAGACGACACCCGAGATGAGGACCCGGTCGCCGGCCCGCAGGCTTCGGGCCGTCTCCTCGGTCATGGGGGCCGTTATCCTTATCGCTTCAGACACGGGCAAGTCCTCCTCATCACAGCACGCGCTCGGCGTGACGCGCAGCGTGGCACTGGATGTTGACGGCCACCGGAAGCGCGCCGATGTGCGTCGGGTGGGTCTCGATGTGGACGGCCAGGGCGGTCGTCCGTCCGCCGAGTCCCTGGGGGCCGATGCCCAACTTGTTGATCTCCTCCAGGGTCTCCCTCTCCAGGCGGGCGACCTCGGGCTGGGGGTGAGGCCGGCCCACAGGGCGGACCAGGGCCTTCTTGGCCAGGTAGGCGGCCTTGTCCATCATCCCGCCGACTCCGACCCCGACGATGACGGGCGGACAGGGGTTCGAGCCGGCCCTGTCCACGGTCTCGACGATGAACCTCTTCACGCCCTCGACCCCGGCCGCCGGGGTGAGCATCTTCAGGGCGCTCATGTTCTCACTGCCGGTGCCCTTCGGCACGACGGTCACCTTGAGCCTGTCGCCCGGCACGATGTCCGTGTAGACGATGGGCGGCGTGTTGTCCCCGGTGTTCTTCCTGGTGAAGAGCGGGTCGTCCACGACCGACTTCCTCAGGTAGCCCCTGTCGTAACCCCGGCGCACCCCCTCGGTGACGGCCTCGAAGACGTCCCCTCCCGTGAGGTGGACGTCCTGGCCGACCTCGAGATAGACGACGGTGACACCGGTGTCCTGGCAGATGGGGACACGCTGCTCGCGGGCCACCCGGGCGTTCTCGATGCAGATGTCGAGTATCTCCCGACCGACCTCGGACTCCTCGGCCTCCCTGGCCGCCTCCAGGGCCGCCAGGACGTCCTCGGGAAGGTCGTAGCAGGCCTCGATGCAGAGCTCCTCGACCGCCCTTGCCACCTCTTTCACGTCGATCTCCCGCACGGCATCTCCCTCCCGGCTGTCATGAACGAGCCGATGATAACTATTGGCGTAACGGGTAGGGGAGTCCTGCGGTTTTCTATTTCAAGCGCAGCACGGAGAGCCTACGGCCGAAGAAAGTGGGCGACTACACAAATATTTGGTCTAGTGCGTTTTTGAGCCCCTTTTTATATTTTCGAACACCACGAAACCAACCGCTCCTATGGTCAGCGCCACAATGACAAGAAGTTCGTCCCGCGCCTGTGCTTCGGGAAGAAGAACTCTAGTCAGTATCACATAGACCATACCAACTGCCACCACGGCCAGCGTGGAGCGACCCAGTGTCCAGCAAAGCGTAGAGGTAATTAGCAAGGTCATACCTAAGGTCATCAGTGCCCAAAGGGACAATACACTTGAGTCCAAGAGTCTCACCCCTTTCTATGTCTCTCCGCTCCCACAACGGACTGTGGCTATGGCTCAAGGATTCCTGCAGGCACGACCTCCTCCTCAGACGGCTCGGACCAGTTCACAATCCCCATCAAAGCCCCCAAGATTCACAGGGGCAAGGAGGCGATTGGATTGACCGGATAGACCAGACCTGCCAAGATACCGAAGGCGCCGGAAACCTCTGCGGAGATTGCTTCCGCCTGAAAGCTACCCGTTTGCCGGGTAGCGATTAGCCCTGCAAACATGGCGCCGATTCCAATCTGGCCGAGGACCGGAACAACACCTAGTTCCTCCCGCTTCGGCCCGATGAGGTCGTTGACCTCCAACCACTCGCGGTACTCGATGGTGGCCCAGTAGGTGTAGACGATCCACTTCACCGTCTCCCAGTACTCGGAACCGTCTTCCCGCACCCGGCGTTCCGCCCGTAGGTTGATATAGCGATACTGGTGCAGGTGACGGTAGACATGGCGGATGACTTCCTCGGACGGGGTCCGGGACACCACGTAGCTGCGATAGGTCTCCACCGATGCCAGCCAGATCCAGGCCCACACCTCAATGTAGTCCTCGGTCTCCTCCACGACATACCTGTGCTCCTCCGGGTGCAGCCCCCACCGGTCAACGAAGTTCACCGGGTTGGCCAGGATGAAGAGGTAGGGGTTCCGGGTGAGGGGGTCGGTGACGGTCCCCGGGAAGGGGTCGGGTGTGGTGAACCGGCCCACCGAGGCGTCGTACCAGCGGGCGCCGAAGTAGACCAGGCCCGAGACCGGGTCCAGCTCCTTGCCGAAGGGGCCGTGGAGGTTGTAGGGGGCGGTGGCGCCGGCCAGGAGACCCCCGAAGGCGTCGTAGCGGTACCGGGCCTCGGCCTCCCCCAGGCGGTCGGTGAGAAGGCACACGTTGCCGATGCCGTCGTGCGCACCTACGACGACCGGGGCCGCCTCACCAGCGAGACCGCGCCGGGGGACCTGGTCACCAGGTTCGAGTACGACGAGGCGGGCCGGCTGGTCCGCCGCATGCGGAGGAGCCGGCCGCCGGCGCCGTACTCGAACACCTCAACGGTCCCGTCGGGGTTGGTCCGGGTCGTGCGGGCCCCGGGTGACGCCTCAGGAGGCGAGCCGGGCGCGGGGGGCACCTCCTCGTAGGTGAAGGTCACCGGGCCGAAGCCGTCGGCCTCGACCCGGACGACCCGCCCCTCGGGGTGGCGGGTGAGACGGGGCAGCCCCCGGGCCGGGTCGGACACTGCGGGCAGGGAAAGGGGATGTGGAGGACAAGGCTTCCGTGGAGTGCCTGGACCGTAGAGCCCGGGAGCCGGCAAGGGTTCAGGCTGTCTCAGCGACCACGTCGTTCAGGAGCCGGTCGCAGCAGGACCCGCACGTCCCACGCCTTCGACCGCCCTGGCGACGAGCTGGTCGTAGCCCTGGTAGTCGACACGCGCGGCCGCTTCCTCGGGGGTGACCCATTCGGCATCCGCTATCTCACCCTTGCGGGGAGACAGGCGTCCGCCCCGGGCCTCGAGGAGGTAGAAGGTGACGGTCTTGTCGACGCGGCCCTTGCGGGGATGGTGATAGGTGTAGCGGGTCTCACCGAGCCGGCCGACGACGGCCGCCCTGATACCGGTCTCTTCCTCTATCTCTCTCTCGGCCGCCTCTTCGGGCGTCTCACCCTCCTCGACGAGGCCCTTGGGGAAGGTCCAGTTCCCGTAGGCGTCCAGGATGATCAGGAACTCGAGGCGGGGTTCGCGCCTGAAGACGATGCCTCCGGCGGAGACCTCCCTGGCCATCCCATCACGCCCCCTCTTCGTCCCCTCTTCCGGGTCATGACCTCTGCCTCGGCTTTCAGGCGGACGAAGCCGGCCGCCCGGCACGGCGGTGGGCGAGATACTTCTCGAGAACGGCTCTCAGGGCCGTGATGAGGGCCTTCTGAGCGCTTCCGTGGTAGCGGTCCTCGAGGGCCTGGACGATGACGGCGAAGTCCTCCACGAGCCTGTGTCCCACGACCAGTCGGCGGAAGAAGTCGCTCGCCAGGCGGGTGGCCAGAGTGCACTCGGCGTCGACGATGAGGCCGGTCTCCTCTTCCACCTCGACGCCCACGCCGACGATGTCGGAGACGCGTGAGGCCGTTATGCTGCCCGGCAGGCGGGCGTAACCCGTGAAAAGCAGTGTGCGCTCATCCTTCACCGTCTCTCCCCACCGTTTCTCCCTCGGCCGTCCCCCGGACCGCCGCCAGTCGCCGCTCCGCCCAGAGACACGGAGTCTGGTTCTCGGCCCGGGCCGCTTTCCCTACCGTGCCGCCCGCCTCTTAGCCGGTCAGTGAGTCTGGCTCCGGCGCACGGGGGGCCCGACGACCGCTCCCAGCCTCCTGAGACAGCCCGCCTGCCTGAGGCGCCTTATCCACGCGAAGAGCTCGTCCTGCGTGATGCCGACGCGTCGCGCCACCTCGCGGTAGGGTTCAGCCACCAGGGGTAGGCCGGCCTCGAGTTCCCGGACGATGCGCCAGGAGACGGAACCCGGGACATGGTCGTAGCCCCGGGCGAAAACGCCGCAGATGCGGCGGACCTGACCGCGGCGCACCAGGTCCGTCGTCGCCGCGATGACGTCCCTCTCGGAGAGCGGCCTCACCTTGTGCCGGGCGACGACGGCCCGGCGCCTGTTTCCGGGGCCGATGACCTCGAAGTAGACTGTCCGGGGGCGGCAGAGGCCCCGGTTCGCCCGGCAGGCCATCTCGAGGAAGGGTCGTGAGCAGAGGGGGAACTCGTCTCGGAGCAGCCGTAGGACCACTATCTCGCGTTCGCGCAAGGGCGCCCGACCTCTCTCTCCGGCCCTAGTGTTCCCAGCCCGCGGCTCTGGAAACAGCCCGGCCGCCCTGAAGGAGACCGAGGTCGGGAGGGGAATGACCGGCCAGCAAGAAACGTCACGGGGAGGAGGGCTGGGCGCTGGGAGGCCGATGGAAGGGCTTTCTCCCCGTCGTCGCGGCCGCGGCCATGTGGGGGCTCGCCGGGGTCGCCGTCAAGTTCGCCTTCGTGAACCGGTCGGCCGACCCGGCCACCCTCGTCCAGTTCCGGATAACCCTCTCCTTCCTCATCCTGGGCCTCGCCCTCGGGGCCTCCAGGCCCCGGTCCTTGAGAGTGAGGGTGGCCGACCTCCCCTTCCTGTTCGCCTACGGTGCGGTGGGGCTCGCCGCCGTCCAGTTCTTCTACTACCTCGCCATCCGCGAGGCCAGCGTCGCCGTGGCCATCTTCCTGCAGTACCTGGCCCCGGTCTTCACCGCCCTGTACGAGATCCTGGTCCTTGGCCGGAGGCCCGGAGCGGCGACCTTCGCCGTCATCGCCCTGGCCCTCGGCGGCTCGGCCCTTCTCCTCTTCGGGCACGGCGGCGTCGGCCGGCCGCCGTCACCTGTCGGCATCGCCGCCGGACTGGCCGCTTCGGCCGCCTTCGCCTTCTACTCCGTCGCCGGCCGGCACGGCCTGCAAAGACACGACCCTTGGGGCCTGCTCTTCTGGGGGATGGCGACGGGCAGCCTCGTCTGGGCCGTCCTGAGGCCGCCGTGGGTGGTCTTGAGCCAGCCGTGGGGGGCGGCTGACTGGGCCTTCTTCCTCTATCTGGCCCTGTTCTCCAGTGTCGTGCCCTTCGGCCTCTTCCTCACCGGCCTCCGGCACATCGGCCCGACCTCGGCGACCATCACCGCGACCCTGGAACCCGTCTGGGCCGGCCTGCTCGCCTTCATCCTCCTCGACGAGAGGCTCGGACCCCTCCAGGTCGCGGGGGCGGCCTTCATCCTGGGAGCGGTCATCGCCCTGCAGACCGTTCCCGGCGCCGCTCTGGAGGAAGCACCCCGGCGGCCCGGCCGGCTGGAGGAGGCTCCAACCCAAGGTTGCCGCCGCCACTGACCGCGGCCCGCGAGCCTAGGCTGGAGGCTGGAGCAGCCTCCACGAGTATCCTGGCGTCCACGGAGGCCGCTCCTTCACCAGAGGTGAAGACCTTGACCGGGTTGAGGTCGAGTTCGGCGATGTCCGGGTGGTCGGCGACGAGCCAGGAGAGTCTCACCAGGCAGTCCACCAGGGCCTCGAGGTCGGCGGGCTTGCGCCCCCGCGCCCCTCGCAGGACAGCGTAGCCCTTCGTCCGGGCGATGAGCCTCTCGGCCTCCCCCGCGGAGAGCGGGGCCAGACCGATGGCGACGTCCTCGAGGATCTCGGTGAAGACCCCTCCGAGCCCGAAGAGGACCGTCGGGCCGAAGTGCGGGTCACGCTTGGCCCCGAGGATGACCTCGTGACCTCCCGGGAGGAAGCGCTGCACAAGGAGTGTCAGCCCTGACCCGTCCTCCCCTGCCGGCCCGGCTCCGGCCGGGTCGGTCCGGGCCTTGAGCCTCCCCAGCATCTCCCGGGCCGCCCCGGCCACCTCCTCCGGCGACCCGAGGTCGAGGCGCACGGCCCCGAGCTCGGTCTTGTGCAGGATGCCCGGGCCGACGGCCTTGAGGGCGACCGGGAAGCCCAGCTCCACGGCGGCCTGCGCGGCCTCCTCGGGCGAGGCGGCGGCGCGCCAGGGGGCGGCCGGTATCCCGTAAGCCGCCAGGACCTCGAAGGCCTCCGCCCCCAGGCACCGGGCCGGCCCCCGCAGGACGGCGGCGGCCTTGTCCGGCGAGATTCCGGCTGGCCGCGAGGGTCGGTCTTCCGTCCGCCCCAGCACGTCGACATAGTAGCGGGCGAGGCGGGCCAGAGCCCGTACGGCCCTGTCGGGCGACGGGTAGACGGCCACGCGGCCCGTCCCCTCCACCCTCTGGGCCAGGCTCGGGTCCCGGCGCCCGTGGAGCCACCAGACCACGGGTTTGTCCCGCCGCTCGCTGGAGGCGGCCAGGAACTCGGGCAGGTTGAAGCCTTCGCGCTCGAAGGCCCCCGCGACACAGACGATGCCGTCGACGTTCGGGTCGTCGGCCACGAGGTCGAAACACTTCATGAAGACTTCCGGGTAGAGCTTCCCGATGGCCGCCGGCCACACGTCCAGCGGGTTCCCGGGCTCCATCCAGTCCGGGTAGATGTCGGCGAGGGCCTCCATCGTCTCCGGGGAGAACCGGGCGAGCTCGAGGCCGTACTCCCCGATGGCGTCCGCGGCCATTATCCCGCCCCCGCCGGAGGCCGTGACCACGGCGATCCGGCGCCCCCTGAGCGGCGCCAGGCGCAGGAAGGCCTTCACGCTGTCATCCATGTCGTCGGTGTCCCGGAGCAGGACGGCCCCGGCGCTCTCCAGGGCGGCCTCATAGACCTCGTAGGAGCCCGCCAGGGAGCCGCTGTGCGAGCTGGCGGCCTCGGCCCCGGCCGCGCTCCGCCCGGTCTTGTAGACGAGGACCGGCTTTCTCTTCACCGTCTCGCGCAGGACGTCGAGGAACAGCCTCCCCTCTCCCGGCCTCAGGCCCTCCATGTGGATGGCCACGACCTTGACCCGGGAGTCGTCGGCGAGGTGGCGTAGGGCCTCGGGGAAGCCGACGTCGGCCTGGTTGCCGATGTCGATGCCCTTCCCGAGCCCGGTGCTGGGGCCGAGGTCGGTGGCGAGGAAGAGGCCCGTCTGGCAGATGAGGCCGGTCGGCAGAGCGGGCCGTCGCATGATGGGCATGAAGGAGGAGATGAACCGGTCGAAGACGTTCACCGTGCCGAGGGTGTTGGGGCCCAGGGCGCGGGCCCCGTGGGCCCGGAGCACGGCCATGAACTCGGCCTGGATCTCCGCTCCGGTCTCGTCGGCCTCCGCCATGCCCTGCGGCACGAGGATGAAGGACTTGATTCCGCGCTCACAGCAATCCCGCACCACCTTAGGGACTATCTCCCGCGGCACGCTGATGATGGCGAGGTCAGGCGCTTCTGGCAGGTCCGTGGCCCGCGGAAAGCAGGGCACTCCGAAAATCTCCGAGGCCTTCGGGTTGACGGCATAGAGTCGGCCCTTGTAGCCGTAGTTGACGAGGTTCTCGACGATGTTGAAGGAGCCGGGGCCCGTCTTGCGCGACGCTCCCACGACCACGACCGATGCGGGGTTGAAGAGCCTCTCCATTGTTTCGGCGTCGTAACTCACGTGGCCACCACCCTCGGGAACTACCCGGCACGGAAGAAACCGCGCAGGTTGGAGTAGCTTTCTAGCCGGCCGGCGTTTCTTCCTGCCGTTTGGTAGGTTTCCGAGGCGAAGGCCTGCACGGGGCGGCCACGGCCGCGCGCCCCGCAGGAGTGCCCTTCCCGGCGACCGCCGAGCCGCCGGCCTGGGCCTGCACCATGGCCGCTCCGGCGAAGACGGCGAGGATGCCGGCGGACATGGTCGGGTTCAGGGGGTCACCCAGAAACGCCCAGGCCAGGACGGCCACGATGGTCACCGAAGAGGAGCTTATGACCGAGGCCCTGGCCACGGTCTCGTGGCAGAAGGCCGCCGTCATAGAGACCTGGGCCACCACGTTGAAGAGGCCGGCGGAGACCATGGCGAGCACCGTCGGCAGGGCGTCGGGGTGAGAGCCCGCCCAGCCGATGAAGGCCGCCATCTTACCCGTCGCCGCGACGCCGGCGCCGACCGCCCCCAGCCCGGCGACGCCGAAGGCCGACAGGATGGCAAAGGAGTCGACCCCCCGCCCGTGGGCCAGCCGTGTGCCGACACCGGCCAGGGACCAGGTGAAACCGGCCGCGATGCCGAGGGGGACGGCCCAGAACCACGCCGGCCCGACGGGGACGTCCGCCCCCTGCCCCCACGAGAGGAGGAGGATGCCGCTGATGAACACCCCGACCCCCACCCAGGCCGTCCGGTTCAGTCTCTCTCCCAAGAGCGCGGCCCCGAGGAGCGCGGACCAGATGACGACGGTGTTGCCGGCGGGAGTGGCGACAACCGCGCCACCGAGGGCCAGAGCCTTGACGAAGAGCGGGTTCCCCACGGCGTACACGGCCAGGCCGACGGCGGCGAGCCCCGCGAAGAGCCGGCGCCCCTCCGGGCGGCGGAAGAGCCCGACCAGGCGGGTGCGCCTGGTGGGGGTCAGCAGGGTGACGGCCACCGAGAAGACGAGGGTCGGCAGTCCGGCGAACACGGTGATGAGGAAGGGGTCCACGGACGGGGCGGCCGCGCGCATGGTGAGACTCTGCAGGGCGTAGCCGACGGCGGCGACGAAGGCCAGGACCTGGCCCCGGCTCGGGCTGGGCAATCGCACAAGTCAACCTCCCTCGACCCGGCGTTTCTCGGCGGCGGGCCCCGCTTCTCCGGGCGGCAGGCGGAGCCCCGCTCCTCCCGGCGGCAGGCGGAGCCCGAGGCCGGGTCTAGGTACGACACTCTAGGGCCCGACCAGCGTGGCCCTTGTCCCGGCCTCGACCCCATGGGCGGCCGCCCACCCCGCGGGGACCTCGAGGACGTAGCGGGCCGGGGCGGTCTCGAAGGCCGCGTCGCCCGGCGCCTTGGTCACCACCCCCGTGACGAGGCCCTCCGCCGAGAGGGTGATGATGTCAAGGCCGAACCTCATGCCTTCCATGGTGAAGGTCCGGGGCCGGGTGTCGGGGTAGACGAAGAGCATCCCCCGGCCGGCCGGCAGGGTCTCGCGGCCGGCAAGCCCCTGGCGACGCTCGCGCGGGGTGACGGCCACCTCGACGGCCACCGTATCTCCGGGGAAGGCGACGGCAGATATGCGCCTCGCGCTCGCGACGAAGCGGTGCTCCCGGACAAGGAAGACCACGACCACGAGCACGACAGCCAAGGAGACGCCCGCCAGGGTGAGGACGGGGAGAGCCCGCCGGTCCGGGAAGCCCCGGCCCGACTTCCGGGGTCGGCGCCTCCGGCCGGGCGGCTTCCCGCGCAAGGTCACGGCCTCTCGCGCGCCAGGAGAGCCGCACCCAGGGCGCCCGCGTACTGGGCCAGCTCGGGCACGACCACCTTCATGCCCAGCTCGGCCTCTACAGCCCTGACCAGCCCGATGTTGCGGGCCACGCCTCCGGACATGACCACCACCGGCCGGAGGTCCGTGCGGCGGGCCATGCCCGCGATGCGCCTCGCCATCGCCTTGTGGATGCCGGCGATAATCTCCTCCCTGGGCGTCCTTGCCGCGCGCTGGGAGATGACCTCTGACTCCGCGAAGACCGTGCAGGTGTTGCTGATGTCGGCGGCCCGCTCGGCCTTGAGGGACAGGGGGCCGAACTCGTCGAGCCGGACCTCGAGGGCCCTGGCCATGACCTCGAGGAAGCGCCCCGTCCCGGCGGCGCACTTGTCGTTCATCACGAAATCCAGGACACGGCCGCCTGGTCCGAGGGACATGGCCTTCGAGTCCTGGCCGCCCACGTCGATGACCGACCCCGCCTCCGGGACCAGCTCGGCCGCGCCGCGGGCGTGGCAGGTTATCTCCGTCACCGCGGCCTCTGCGGCCATGGCGTGGCGCCCGTAGCCCGTTGTCACGACCCGCTCCAGGGCTTCCGTGCCGAGCCCGGCCTCGCAAAGGGCCTGCTCGAGGACTGCCTTCCCCGCGGCTTCGCTGTCGAAGCCGACAGGGATGAGGGCCGTCCCGAGGATTACGGCCGGAGTGGCGTCATCGATGACCACGGCTTTGGCCGTGGCCGAGCCGATGTCCACACCTGCGTAGACACCCATGGCCTCATTATAAACCGGCCCTCCTTCTCCGCAAGCCGCCGTCCCGCCCGCATAGCCCTGCCCTATCCGGCGAGACTAGGCGTTGAGGTGAGCTTCGACCATGGGCTGGGTCCTGTTGGCGGTCATCCTCTGGGCGGCGGCCTTCCTCGCCATCCCCCAGAGGGACTTCAGGCGCCTCGTTCCGTTCGGGGTGGTCGCCGGTTTCGGTCTTGCCCTGCTGGTCAACATCCTGGGGTCGTCCATCTTCGGGCTCTGGGGTTTCCGGGGCGCCGTGTGGCCCATCCTCGGCGTGCCGTTCTGGGCCGTGCTCGCCTGGGTGCCGGTGGCGGTCGCCTTCGTCTACTTCCTCCCCGACGGTTCCCTCCCCAGGCTGGGTTGGCTCCTCCTCTTCCCGGCGGTGTTCACGGCCGTCGACTTCATCTTCCTCCGGGCCGGCCTCTTCTTCTTCTCGCCCGACTGGAACCTCGCCTACTCGTTCCTCCTCAGCGTGGGGCTCCACATCCTCATCCTCTCCTACTACCTCACCTCTGTCAGAGGCCCGGCGGCCCGGTCCGACGCCGCCGGCCTCCGGCTCGGGCGGGCGGAGCCGGAGGAAGAGGACTGAGCCGACCGCAGGAGGGTTTTCCACCGGTCAGGTAGAAACATTTGCCATGAGCCGACCCGGTGACGCGGAGAGCGGGCGCGCATAGCCTGGAGGACCTTTCTGTGATTGTTGACGGCCATTGCCATCCCCTCGAGGGCCCCGGCCTTCAAGGGCTCTTGAGGCTCATGCGCGAGGCCGGTGTCCAGCGGGCCGTCCTCTTCCCCCCGGCCCTCGAGCCTCTCCCCGAAGAGACGGGAAGGCCGCCGGACGGATGGAGCCGTACAGCCTCCCTCTGGCCGTCGGCCGTCACCTCGGTCAACTGGCTGGCCCGGAGATGCTACCAGCGCCTGGCGCAGACGAAGGGGCGGCTGAGACTCGGAGCGCGGTGGTACCGGGTCCTCTCCGGGCCCGACAACGCCCCGGTGGCCGCGGCCGTAAGCGCCCACCCCGACCGTTTCGTCGGCTTCGCCTACGTCGACCCCACCGAACCCGGCCACCTGGACACCGCCCTGTCCCTTCTCGCCGCGGGCTTCAAGGGGGTCCGGGTCAACGCCTGGCTGGACCGGTTCGACGTGGCGCGGGACCTTTACCCTCTGGCGAGGCTCTGCGGCGAACGGGGCTACCCGGTCCACATCCAACTGGGCGGGACCCGCCGGACGGGCTGGTCCCTGGTCGAGCTGGCCGACCGTCTTCCCGCAACGAACTTCATCATCGCGCACGCCGGCCTTCCCTACGGCCCTCCCCTCTGGCAGGCGGCCCGCACCCGCCCGAACCTGTACTTCGACCTTGCGCCGCCCTTCGTCGACGAGGGGCTCCTCGAGCTGGTCGCCCGCAGGGTGCCCCCGGGGCGCCTCATCTTCGCCAGCGGCGGGGCGGCCGGCCTCCGGACCCCCGAAGGAGACTACAGCTACCAGGCCCTGATGGCCCGCATGAGGAGCCTGCCCTTCACCGGCCGGGCGAGGACGGCGGTCATGGGCGAGAACCTCCGGCGGCTGCTGGAGGCGGGCCCGCTCGAGAGAGAGCTCAGGGCCCGCCTCTGGGCCTGCGCTTCTGGAAGCCCCGGTGGTCGATGATGTAGTCGTCCTTGTAGATGAGCTCCGAGACGGGGACTATCTCGTAACCGTCCGCCTTGAGGGCCTCGATGATGCCCGGCAGGGCCGCGGGAGTGTGCGTGGCGTTGTTGTGGAAGAGCACGATGGCGCCGGGGTGGACGTTCCCCACCACACGGCGGTGGATGGCGTCGGCCGAGAGGTCCTGCCAGTCCAGCGAGTCCACGCTCCACTGGATGGTATAGTACCCGAGCTCACGAGCGGCCTCGATGACCTTGTTACTGTACTCCCCGAAGGGCGGCCGGAAAAGAACGGCCGTCTGGCCGGTCAGGCTCTTTATCTGCTCGTGGACCACGGCCAGCTCCCGCTTTATGGCCTCCTTGTCCAGCGAGTTCAGGTGGGGGTGGTTGGCCGTGTGGTTCCCGATCTCGTGCCCGCGGGCGGCTATCTCCTTCACCATGTCGGGGTGCTCGTCGATCCAGAACCCGACCAGGAAGAAGGTCGTCTTCACGCCGTAGCGGTCCAGGATGTCGAGGATCTCCGGGGTCTTCTCCGCCCCCCAGGCGGCGTCGAAGGAGATGGCCACCTTACGCTCTGTCGTGTCCACCCCGTAGATGGGGAGGAGCCGGGGCGTGGCGGAGACGGCGGCCACCATCCGGGCCGGGGGTCCCCCCCAACCCGCGGCGACCGGATACACGACCCCGACGAGCACGGCGACGAGCAAGCCGGGGAGCCAGCGGAGGTTGTAGACCCGCCACATCCAGAAACACTCCCTCTGCGGTCCCCTCCGGATTCCGCTCCGGAGGTCCCTTCGTAGTGATATGCCCTGCAGACCGCCCTGGAGAACGGGCCCGGCCCCGCCCGAGCAGGGGAACGGCCCGCCGAGGCAAAACCAGCCCCGAGGACCGTCATGGTGGAGACCAGTGAACCGAAGGGAGCGTCGTCGATGCCCGACTCGAAGGCCCCGGCGGCCTCAGCCCCGGTGGTCGACTTCCACGTGCACCCCCTCGTCGAAGGCGCCGCGAAGCCCTGGGTCGTCGAATGGATGCGGGAGCGGTTCGGCCCGGGCCTGGAGGAGCGGCTCGCCGCGTTCACCGACCCGGACGTCCTGGCCGCCTTCTTCCGGTCCTGCGGGGTGGACTACGTGTGCCTCCTGGCCGAGGACAGTCCGGTGACGACCGGGACGACCAGCAACGAGAAGGTCGCCGAGCTCTGCGCCGGGCGGCCGCAGTTCATCCCGTTCTGCAGCCTGAACCCGCACCTGGTCAACCGTCCGGCGCGGGAGCTGCGCCGCCTCGTCGAAACCCACGGGTTCAGGGGCCTCAAGATGTACCCGACGTACCAGATGTTCTACCCCAACGACCGCGAGCTCTACCCCGTGTACGCCGTGGCCGAGGAGCTCGGCCTCCCGGTGATGTTCCACACGGGCTCGTCGGTCTTCCGGGGTTCCCGCATCAAGTACGGCGACCCCCTCCACATGGACGACCTGGCCGTGGACTTCCCGGACCTCGTCATCATCATGGCCCACAGCGGCCGCGGCTTCTGGTACGACCGGGCCTACTTCCTCACCCGCCTCCATCCCAACCTCTACATGGAGATCTCCGGCCTTCCGCCGAGGCGCCTGCTCGAGTACTTCCCCGAGCTCGAACGGGTGGCCGACAAGGTCATCTGGGGCTCTGACTGGCCGGGCGTGCCCGACGTCTCAGGGACCCTCGAGGCCCTGCGTGACCTCCCCCTCAAGGACGAGACGAAGGAGAAGATTCTCGGGGGGAACGCGGCGCGTCTCCTGGGTCTCGGGCCACCCGGGTCTCCCTGACCCAGAGGGCCAGGATGGCGGCCCCGACGAGGATGGCCGCCCCGCCGAACCAGAAGGGCGCCGCGGGGGCCACGGCCTCCCAGAGGAACCCGCCGACAAGGGGCCCGGGAAGCAGGACCACGCTCTGGAGGCTGTTGAAGACCGACATCACCGTGCCCCGGCTGTCGGCGTCGGTCAGGTCGGCCAGGAAGGCGTCTATCGCCGGCCCGCCGAGGTTGTTGGCCAGCCCCGACAGGAGCCAGACCATGCTGAGCGAAGCCAGGGTGCGGGCCCCGGTGAACCAGAAGAGGACGGCGGCCATCCCGACCAGGCTCGAGACGAGCACCGGCTTCCGCCCGAACCGGTCCGCCGCCACGCCCCCCGCCAGGCTCGCCGCTATCCCGGCCACCCCCGCCAGGGAGTAGACCAGGCCCATGTCCGTCTCGTCCACCCCGACGACCTCGCTCATGAACACGGAGAAGAAGCTCATGGTGGCCGCTATCCCGAACCCGACCAGGCAGGCCACGATGATGACCAGCCTGAACTGCCGGGAGGCGAACATGAACCCGAGGGCCGCCTTCAGGCCCGGCAGGAAGGCCGGGTGCCGGTAGCCCGAGGCCCTTCGGGCCGCGTCCCTCGGGTCGCGGATGAAGGACCGGACGGCGGCGGCCAGGCAGAGCATGCCGGCCTGCATGAGGAGGAAGGTCCTGTAGCCGAGGTGCTCGTAGACCAGCCCGCCGACGAACGGACCGACGGCCCCGCACACGCCGAAGGCGGCCATCTCGTAGGCGAAACGCGCCCCCCTGCTCTCCTCCGGCCCCAGGTCGCTGACAAGACCGAACAGGGCCGGACCCACGAGGAGACCAGGCATCATGCCGAGCACGGACCCCGGGATGAGCCACTCCCAGCTCGGGGCCAGGCGCATCAGCATGGCCCCCGCCGCCCCGATGAGCGGGGCGAGAGCGTAGAGCGTCACCCGCCGGTAGCGGTCTGTCAGCCAGCCGCCGAGGGGCGCGAGGAGGACCATGACCAGACCCATGATGGAGGCCAAAAGGCCGATGTCCGCCGGGGACCCGCCGAGGTCCCGCACGTAGAGAGGGAAGAACCTCTCCTCGACACGTGTCCCGATATTGGCCAGGACGAGCGAGATGACGATGAGGTGCATGTCGCGGCCGAACCTGAGAAAGGAGAGATGATGACCGGGTCGAGACCTTACCAACGCGTCTGCACGTCCTCTCATGGTCCTTTCGAGTGCCTGCGCCCGCGATGAGCGCAGGGTTCCGGGGCGGGCTCTCTTCGCCACGTCACCCTGGCGGGCCGGCAACAGGGGAATAATAGGCCCGGATCCGACAGCGGAGGAGGTGTCCCCGCATGCTCAGGACCGCCGTCCTCATCCTGGCTTTGTCGGCCGGGGCGGCCGCCGTCCTGGCCTGGCTCGCCGCATGGCGGGACCGCGTCCGGCCCGGGCGTGGCCGTCCCCGCCGTGCCCCGAACCTCACCCGGGTCGCGGCCTTCCTCACCGTGGCCGCCGTCGTGCTGGGCTGCGCGGGGACCGCGCTTCCGGGTCGGTGGTCCCCTCTCGGCACCCTCGGGGCGCCTCCCGACCCGGCGCACCCCTCCGGCCGGGCAGAGCCCCTCGACCAGGCAGAGTCCCCTGCGGAAGCGCGGCGGCCGGGCCGACTACCGGTCCCCGACGAAGCGCCCCCGGAGGGGACGTCCCCCCCGGACGCGGCCGGCGGCGGGACACGCCCCGGGCCCGGAGCCGCGCCCGGCGCCGCACCCGGCGGCCAAGAATGGGAAATCACCTTCCAGCCGCACCTTCCGGACACCCTCGTCGCGGCCCTGGCGGAGGCACAGGCCGAACGGGAGCGAGGCCCCACGCCCCCGCGGGTCGTCCTCGCCACCGGTGACGTCACCATCGCCTCCGTCGAGCCCGACGCCGGACGCATCGTCCTCGTCAACGGCTCCCGGCACCCGGTCAGCCTCACCGGATGGTCCCTTCAGGTCCGCGAGTCCGGAGCCTGGTGTCACTTCACCGGGGACCTCGTCCTCCTCCCCGGTGAAGAGCTAGAGCTGTCACTGCCCTGCGACCCTGAGGCCGCGGCCGCGCACACGCCCGGCGAGACGGACCGGAGCGGGTGCGTCTTCGTCTGGACGGCGGACCGTATCTGGCCGGCCACGGGCCCGGTCACGGTCGTCCTCTTCGACAGCCAGGGGGAAATCCGCCACTCCAAGCAGGTCGAGTGACCCCTCGGACCTCCGGCTCGGGGTACGTCGCGAAAATCCATCGCAAAACCCCCGCTCCGGCCAGCAGGCTCAAGGCCATGAAGCCGAAGATGGAGACCGTCCCGAAGGCGTCCGCCGCCGTACCCGCCAGCGCCAGACCGACCGGGGCGGCCGACTGGCACCCGACGTCCACGGCGGAGAAGACCCTGCCCCGGATGTACGCGGGAACAAGGTTTTCACGTCGGAACCTGGCCGCGACGGAAAGGTATCTCATGGGTCAAGGATAGAGCGGGCGACGCGGGCGGACAGCGTACCGGCGGGAAGACCGCGCCTGTACCTACGGGAAGCAGGCGAACTGTACCCTGGGCCAATCCCGGAGAGGTTACCCGTGGCTCGGCCTCGGACCTGACCTGTGGGTTCGAGCTT
>CAJXZV010000030.1 GCA_913063835.1 uncultured Eubacteriales bacterium | reverse complement strand
CTCGGACCGTCGGGCCAACAATGATTGGACTGGTCTTCCACAACTGATGTCTCAACCTTCTGTCTCTCCGAGGTCTCCCCTCAGAGAGTGTCCATCGGACTGCGATTCGGCCTCCCGGGCAGCCCTGACGGTGCCCTTGGAGGAGAAGGCCGGCCTTCGCCGAAGCCGACCGCACCGCGAGGCAGCCTGTTCGCCGGCTGCGTCGGCAGGGACGTTGAGCAGGGAGACGGGACGACATGAACCCGAATGAACTGGAATCAAGGCTCAAGGACTGGGTGGCCCACGGCTTTCTCACGCCCCAGCAGGCGGAGGACATCCGCCGTTTCGAGGCTACCCGGGCGCGGCCGTCGCCGGCTCCGGTCGCCGGTGAGGTCCTCGGCTACATCGGCGGCGCCTTGTCGCTCGCGGCCCTCTTCGCCATCATCACTCAGTTCTGGCGTGAGCTGGGGACCGGAGGACAGATCGCCCTCGCCGCTCTCGTGGCCGCGGCGTGCCTGGCGGGCGGCTGGGCCCTGTCGGCCGGGGCCGCCCCGCAGGCGAAGCGACTCGGGTGCTTCCTGATGTTCCTCGGGACGGCCGCGTTCGGGTTCCTGTCAGGTCTGGTCACGGCCCGGCTGGCGGTCGACCCTGATGTGCCTCCCCTGGTGGGGTCTCTCGGGGCTCTCCTCGTTGGAGTCGCGCTGTGGCGGCGTCACAGGACCTCGCTCCAGCTCGTGGGCGTCGCCGTCCCTCTCGCCGTCCTTGTCGTTGCTTTCGCGAACCTATGCCTCTCCTCATCTCAAGCCGTGTTCGTCGGGTTCAGCTACCTGGTCCTGGGTTGCCTGTGGAGCGCTGCCGGCGAGCTGGGACGGCTCGCGCCGCGCACCGCCGCCTGGGCCGTGGGCTGTCTCATGATGCTGGCGGCCCCTCAGATCCTCGCGGTCGACGCCTGGCGCTCGGGTGGCGGCTACCTGGTCCTCGGCTGCGTGATGTCGGTGGCTCTGATGGCCGTCGCGCTCTGGCGGGGCCGCGGGGCGCCGCTGGGGTTCGGCGCCGCGGGCATCGTCATCTTCGTCCCTCAGGCGCTCCACTCGCTCTTCGAGGATGTGATCGGCGTTCCCATCGCCCTGCTCCTCGCCGGTGTGCTGCTCGTCGCGATGTCGGCCGTGGTGGTCAGGGTCAGGTCTCGCCTCCACATGGGAGGCCGCGGCCCCTGACGTCCTCCGCCGGGCGTCTGACGGGCGGTCCGACCCCGCCTAACCCCGGCTGTGCGCGCGGATGAACGCGGCCAGCGAGCGGTCGTAGGTGCGCTCGACCTCGGGCGGGAAGAGGCAGCCCGGGAGTTCGCGGCGCCTCCAGTGGTACCTCAGGCACTCGCAGCACTTGCCTTTACGGGGGCAGGGCTCGTAGGTGCAGGTGCACTCGGCGACGTTGGCGTCAAGGGTGCATTTCGTGTTCTCCGGCATCGGTCAGGCTCTCCTCTCTCTGGTTCTCTGCGGTCGTTCTTCTTCGGCTGCGGCCCGGCGATCCTCCCCGGGCCGGTCCCGTCACAGCTACCGCAATTTCACGGTCATGACGCTGTGGTCCTGCCGCTCGGGCAGGGGTCGCGCGGCCCCTCTCTCAGGTTCACGCTGTCGATGTCCGGCAGGCGGCCCCCGGCGACGGCCGCCGCGGGAAGGGTGCGGGACAGGAGACGGTGAACCTCAGTCCTCGGGCCGCGCCCCTAACGGCCCTACCCTGGACAAAGGAACGGCAGAGGGGAAGGAGCCGAGCAAAGGCCCCATGGCGACCATCTTTCACATCGCAACTGAACGTGAATGGCAGGAGGCGGTTCGACGCGGGCGGTACGAGGCTCAATCCCTGTCCACCGCAGGTTTCATACACTGTTCGGACCGCCATCAAGTGATCCGCGTGGCCAACAGCATCTTCCGGGGCGTGGACGGGCTGGTGTTGCTACACATCGACACCGAGAGACTGTCCTCACGGGTTGTCTACGAGAACCTTGAAGGCGGGGCAGAGATGTTTCCGCATGTCTACGGACCGATAGACCTGGACGCCGTCCGGAAGGTCACACCTTTCAGGCCTGCGGAGGATGGGAGGTTCGACCACCACTTCGGCGACATGGAGTCCAGCTGAGGGTCCAGCAAGAGGGGAGAGACGGCATGGACGAGACGGTCTGTTTCTGCAGGGGTGTGACACGCGACGCGATCGTTGAGGCCATCCGTCGAGGTGCCAGGGACCTCAAGGCGATTCAGGAGGCGACGGGCGCCGGAACCGGCGACCGGTGTAAGGACCTCAACCCCAGGGGGGTCTGTTGCATCCCCGACATCCAGGCCATCCTCAAGGCCGAGACGGGTTCCTCGGACGTGGGACCGGGACGGTGTTCATGTTGCCCCGACGATGGCTCACGGTGCTGAAACCCGCGTGAACACGGGCAGAGCGCCTCGATGCTGCTGGTCGGCGGCGGTCCCGGCGACCCCGGCTGCTGGCTTCCTGGGGGCGGCATCGAGCCTGGTGAGACACCTGTGGGTGCACTGACCCGTGAACTCGCGGAGGAGGCCGGTGCAACGGTTCACGAAGCACGGCGGCTCGGAGGGCGCACGGACCCCGAAGCTGCACTGCTTCTTGAGCGAGCACTCCGACTGGAGCGGGTGTATGGATTGCCCCATGACGGCTGAGAACGTGGTCTACAAGGAGGTCAGCTTCTCCAACTCCATGCAGGGTATAGACCTGGCGGGAATGCTCTTCCTTCCCCGGGGCGAGGGCCCGTTCCCTGCCGTGGTGGTCATCCACGGGTCTGGTACCAGCAGCAGGAGCAATGCCTGGTATCTCACCTTCACCAGCTACCTGCAGGACCACGGAATCACCGTCCTCCTTCCGGACAAGCGCGGGTCCGCCGGATCCTCCGGGGGCGACTGGCGGACAGCTTCTTTCGAGGACCTGGCCACGGACACGTTGTCTGCCATCTCCTACCTGAAGACCCGGCACGCGCACATGATCTCCGACATCGGCATCCTCGGGGTCAGCCAGGGCGGTTGCATCGCACCCCTCGTCGCCACCCGGTCCGACGACATCTCCTTCATCGTCAACCTCGTCGGCTCAGCGGTCCCTCTGTACCAGGCACTGCTCTACGAGGAGAGTCACAACCTCAGGCAGATGGGCTTCCCGCCCAGCCTGGCCAGGAGGGTGGCCCATGTCTCTTCCTGGTACCTCCGCACCATCGCCCACAGGGGGTTCTGGAAGGCCGTCGGGAATTTCGACCCCATCCCGTTCTGGCGGGAGGTCAACGTACCTGCCCTTGTGCTCTACGGTGAGCTGGACACCAATGTCCCCTCGCGGGCGAGCGCGGAGCGTCTGGCCGCCCTGGGCAACCCCGACATCCGGGTGACTATCTTCGCAGGGTCGGGGCATGCGCTCCAGGACCCGGGGAGGCCGGGGGCCGGCCGCATCCGCCTCGATGCGCTGGAGCTGATCCGTGACTTCATCGCCGGGGCCACCACATCTCCGCGAGGAACACCGCGCGCGGGGCAACCAGGCAGCGCTCCCGGGCCGGCCGGACCCGGCCGGGCGGGGAGGTGACTCTGCCCGCCAGGTGGAGGATACTGGGGGCATCGGGGGGAAGTGCCAACCGGCAAGAGAGATGACACTGCTGGAGGCGGGCCCATTGGGTGGGCGTCTGACCATAAGCGGCTTTCTCGCCGGCGCTGTCATGGGTGTGGCTGTCCTGAGTCTGCTCTGGTGGATTATCGACCGGGCCGCGTGGCGGAGAGTGGCCGGGGGCGTCGAGAAACTCCCCACCGGGGTCGCCATCGGCGCGGTCGCTTTGCTCGGCGGAATCCTGTTCGCCCTGGCACTCATCTGGATCCAGCACCCTCTGCAGATGGTCCTGCGTTTATGGATTGTCGCCACCGTTGCATCGACGAATCCGGTTCTCCTCCTGCTTCCGACAGCGGTCCTGTCCGGCGTTGTCCAGGAGCCGGCCAAACTGCTGGCGGTCTTGGTTGCGCGGGCCCAGTGCCGCCGCAGGGAGATACCGGGCCGGGAGGGGCGACGTCTCGCGGGCGACCCGGCAGCGGATGCGCTCCTCTACGGAGTGCCCGTCGGCATCGGAGCGGGCGCGCTCGAAGCCGCCATGACCCTCTCGCATGCTCTGGCGATGGCGCCTTCGGCCGGAGCGCTTCTACCTGTCTTCGTCGAGCGCGCATCCGCCCTCGTGTTTCACGGCTCGCTCACCGGTTTGGTCGCCTACGCCTGGAGTGCGGGACGGGGCTGGCTGGTGCTGGTGATCGCCGCCCTGACCCACGGGTTGCTCAATTATGTGGTCGTGCTGCTGAGCACGTGGCTCGGGCTGGGGGGCGTCTGGCTCATCGAGGCGGTCGTGGCGGCGGTGGCTGTCGCTCTCATGCTGTTGCTGCGCCGGGCGGTCGCAAGGCAGCCCCAACCACCCGAGACCGGCCGGCCTACTTCAAGGTGAAGGGAGTCACCCATGAGAAAGCGCGCTGTGCCGGTGAGCGGAGTTCTGGCTCTGAGTCTGGCTCTCCTGGTGTCTGCAGGTGGGGCCAGCCTCACCGGCTGCCGGGAAGTTGCGGAGGCGCCCCTTACTCTGCAGGTGCCCTGGACGGCCGGAGAGGTGACCACTCTATCCATGCACCTGTGCCGGAAGGAGAGGGCTGGCTTCTGGTCAGCTCATTGAACATCCCCTCTGCTCCGTACTCTCTGAACACCACCGTCCGGGTCGGGGCTGAGGACCTCCTTCCCGTCCACGTGGACTTCGAGCTGCTGAACTTCCAGGGCACCGTGACCTACACCGCCGAGTACGGCGAAGGCAAGGTTGCTGTCGACGCCGACGTCCGCGGCGAGCCCCAGTCGTTCGAAATCCGGTTGCCCGATTCCCCGTACTTCGACAACGAGCAGTTCATCATGACCCTGCGGGCCATGCCCCTGGCCGATGGGTGGAGCGCTACGCTCAACAACATCATCACCGCGACGGCCAGCAAGCGGGCGGTAAGGGTGGAGGTCGTCCGGCGGGAGGACCTCACCGTTCCCGCGGGGACCTATTCCTGCTGGGTGGTCGAGCTCGTCGGGGCAAGCCAGCGGGTGTGGATAGCCGTCGATTGGCCGTACCCGATAGTCAAGTTCGTCAGCGACTCCTCGCGCTTGGCCGCGCTCCTGGAGAGCTACGAACCTGGCGAGTAGCCAGACGGCCGCGTGCCCTCGCCATCCCGGCCCTCGCCGTCGACATCCGGACTGTCGGGGACCGGGGCCTGTCTCGACGACACCGTCCGGCTTGTACCAGACTCCGTTGGCCTCCGAAGGCGGCCCGCGCCGGAAGGGGAATCATAATCCTGTCACCCTGCGGCCGGGCCGCCATCCTGGGCGGCAGATACGGGCCCTGACCGGACAGGAGGAGAGACATGGGCCTGAGCGAAAACCCTCCCTGCCGCATCCACACCAGGAAACTCGTCCTCCGGTGCTGGAATCCCACCGACGCGCCCCTGCTCAAGGCGGCGATAGACGAGAGCCTCGACGAGCTCCGACCCTGGATGCCCTGGGCCAGGAACGAGCCGGGCCCTGACCAGGGTGGCCTTCGAGGTCCACGGGGTGGACCGGGTCCAGACCCACTGTGACCCGGCCAACGAACGCAGCGTATCGGTGGCGCGGAAGCTCGGCTTCACGCATGAGGCGACCCTGCGCCGGCGGCCGGGCCGTCCGGTGCCGCCCGCCCCGGAGGGTGGGCCTGACCCCCCCTGGGGAGAGCGAGTGCTCCTCATATCCGGGATATCGGGGCACCCCTGTGCGTGAAGCTAAGGTGGAGGGTCTCGGGCCCGTTTCCATCTCATCCGGAAAGGTGGAACCTGATATGGACAGGCCGCCCTTCTCGCCGTGGCGACCACACCCCTGGCACGGGCTCGAGGTCGGACGCAGGCCTCCCGAGTACGTCAACGCCTACATCGAGATAACCCCCTACGACCTGATCAAGTACGAGGTTGACAAGTCAACGGGTTACCTCCGGGTCGACCGCCCCCAGCGGACCTCCTCGCACCCTCCGGCCCTGTACGGCTTCATCCCGCGGACGTACTGCGGGACCAGGGTCGAGGCCCTCTTCCCGGGCGCCGACCGGGGAGACGGGGACCCCCTCGACATCTGCGTCATCAGCGAGCGGCCCATCTCCCGCTCGGAGGTCATCGTTCCCGCCCGCATCCTAGGAGGGATTCAGCTCCTGGACCGCGGTGAGGCGGACGACAAGATAATCGCCGTCCTCGAGGGCGACCATGTCTGGCGAGACGCGAGCGACCTGGAGGACCTGCCCGAGGTCCTCGTCGAGCGCCTCCAGCACTACTTCGCCACCTACAAGCTCGTCCCGGGGGCGGAAGCCGAGACCTCCGTCCAGAGGGTCTACGGCCTCGACCACGCCGCCGCCGTGGTCGAGGCCGCCATGGCCGACTACAAGGACCTCGTCGCTTCAGGTCCGCTCGCTTGAGTGGCCGGCCGGCTGCTCCGGCGCAAGGGCACCCGGCGGGTCCCGCCCGAGTCAACCGGCAGGGAGGAGACTACCTCCGCTCGAGGACGAACACGACTATCTCGTCGGGACCGGCCCGGGCGGCGGCGACCATCACCTCCCGCCCGCCGAGGACGGAGTCCGTGCCGCGGATCAGGTCGCGCACGGCCACGGCCGGCCGTCCCATGTTCAGGACGAGCTCGTTGCGCAGGAAGGCGCCCGTGCGGCGGCCGGCCGTGCGCCAGACGCGGCCGTCGAGGGCGATGAGGTTCCAGCTTCCGGGCTGGTTCTCCGGCCGGGAAACCACCTCACCCGTGGCCAGGTCCAGGGTGAGCTCCACACCCCAGAGGCCCAGGGTGGGCAGTTGCCTCCCGGGCGAGGTCAAGAAGACGCCCCTGTTGCGGGCCGGGTCGAGGAGCACGACGTGGACCGCCCCCCCGAGGTCGCGGGTCCACAGGGGCGACCCGTCCGGGCCCAGACGGACCACGAGGCCGTCTCTGGTGCCGATTAGGGTCTCGCCCCCGCCGGCGTCGGCCGCCCACTCGACGAGACGTCCCTCCTTGGGCCAGCTCCACAGCACCTCCCCCGACAGGGGGTCGAAGGCTGTCAGGACGCGGGGCTCCCGCCCGTCGAGGGTGGCCGTGACCAGGCCCAGGGCTTCAACCCCGGCCCCGTCCACGAGGGCCCGCCCCGGGAGGACGAAGAGCACCTGCCCGGAGAGGAAGTCCGTCTCCAACGACCTCGTCCACAGCTCTTCCCCGGTGGCCAGGTCGCGGGCGGTGACGGCGAAGCCTTCCGCCCGGGAGGAGATATAGGTGAGGACGGCGGAGGGCGGGACGAGGCTGACGCCCGCCGTCCGGCGGCCCGCCGAGACGCTCATGTCGGGCACCACCAGTCCCCCCGCCGCCAGGGTCGCCGGCGGCAGGGGAGCCTCGGCGCCGCCTCCCACCTGGGGCGGCAGGCTGACGAAGGGGGCGGTCTGACCCGGAAGGTCCGACTCGGTAGGGACGGCGACTCCGACCAGGAAGACGGTGCTGCCGGTCACGCCCAGGCGCGGCCACGGGTTCATGTGTCCAGCGCCGGGTTCGGGCCAGGAGTGTCCGGCGGGCGGGTGGACCAGGAATTCCCGGCGGCTCCCGTCCCGGAGGTCCACACGGTGGAGAGTCACCTCCGCCTGCTCAGGCCTTTCCCCGTGGCCGGGGTGGTCCAGGAACCAGCCGATGGGGACGGCGCCGGCGGCGGGCGAGGCCAGTCCCGTCCAGGCGACTTCGTCCACGCTGCCCATCCCGGTCACCTGCCAGAGGACCTCGCCGGTCGCTCTGGAGAGACAGCGCAGTCGGCCGACCGCCTTCTCGACGACGTAGAAGTGTTCGGGGGCCACCCTGACCTCGACCTCGGTCGGGTCGAGGGGCAGGTCCCGGACCAGCGCCCGCCCCTCCGGTCCGAGCCAGAGGAGCTTGTCGGTGGCCATGACCACGGTGGTCCCTTCCCAGGTGAAGGCCTTGAGGCCGCGGTCCGCGTCAACGCCCCTCAGGGTGTGGGTGGCCACGAGCTCGAGGTCGTCCACGGCCACCTCGCCCGGCCCCACGGCCATGGCCCGGGTCACCGGCACCCAGGCCATGGCGAGGGCCGCCGCTCCGACGACCAAGGCCGCCGGAGGGACCCAACGAGCGCCAGCGCCGGCGGGCGTCCGGCCCCGACCGCCCGCCAAGGCCACCTGGAGCAGGCCGGTCAGGCCGCCCAGCAGCACCCAGGGCACGAGGGGGCGGTTCAGCCTCGGGACGAGATCCACCAGGAAGACGAAGGGCTGTCCCTGGAGAGTGAAACCGAGCGGGGAAGCCAACCAGACGAGCCACCACCGGTGACGGCGGGGCGCCAGCAGGAGCCAGGGAAGGAAGACGGCCGGCCAGACCAGGGCTCCCGCCGGCCGCAGGAGTTCGTTCCTCTGCATCTCGACCATGAAGGGCAGAGGCACCCAGGCCAGGTGCACGGCCACCGCGGCCAGCAGGACCCCGCCGAGCAGGGTCACGGCCGGGAGACTCCAGGGATATCGCTCCTTCATCATCGCGCAGCACCCCACGCGGCGGGCGCCCCTCCGGGACACCCTCACTCCTCCTCGCTCACCTCGATGATGTCCACCGCGGAGGGGCGGCAATCCAGCCGGAGGCCGGTTTCCAGTCCTACCACGGTCCGAAGTACTTACGGTGGGGCGCGCCCCGCGTCCTCTGCTCGCTCCAACCGCATTCCCGGCACGTCCACTGTATGAGGTCGTGCTCCGTCCGGTCGAAGCTGACCCCGGTCGCCCTGACCTCCTCCTGGTCGAGGACGGCTCCGCACCGGGGACACTTCCGGGGATTGGCCCTGTCCAGGGCCTGGATGACGACGGCCAGGGCGACCATGCCGAAAAGGATGACCACAACGTAGAAGAGGAGACGCGGCCCCGCGTCGAGACTGTCCCACCAACCGCGGGCAGGTGCGCCCGCCGCCGCGAGGATCAGCGCTCGATTCGACAGGGCCGGCGCGAAGTCTGACAGGGCGCGAAACACGGCCGGCACCTCCCCAGGACCTCCACGGCCCGGCCTGGTTCGCACGGCTGCAATCGACCCAGCGGCGCAGCCTGACGTTCCCTTCCACCAGGACCCGGGGCTTCCTGCTTCGTGAGCCCTCTCGACGACCCCCGGGTCCGGGAAAGGATAGAGGAGGCAGGACCTGCTCGGCCGGGCCGGCCGGGGAGGAGAAGAAGGACCGGGAGGACAAGAGACCGTCTCGGGCCCGATGCGGCCGCAACCGGGAGAGAGGTGACCATGCCCGATGACAAGGACTGGAACGGAAGGGCGGGCCGGGACCCACGCCAGGGAGCTCCTGGACTACCTGTCCCGCCACGCCGGCGACATGCTGGCAGACCTCGAGGACCTCGTGAAGGTCGAGTCGCCGAGTGACGACCTGGCCGCCCTCGACCGCGCCGTGCAGGTCCTCGCGGCCAAGTTCACCGGCGGCGGAGGGTCGTGGCCGGACCCCGGGTTGACCGTGGAGCGGGTGCCGCCGGGCGCCCCTGGGCCCGTTGGAGGAGGCGGGCGTGCGGCCCCGGAGCCCCTGACGGGAGCCGCCCATCTCCTGGTGCGCTTTCCAGGCGCCCCGGGAGGCCGGAAGCCGGACGGCCGCCAGGTCCTGCTCCTCGGCCACATCGACACCGTCTGGCCTGTCGGCACCCTGGCCGAGCGGCCCTTCCGGGTGGAGGACGGGAAGGCCTACGGCCCCGGCGCCTACGACATGAAGGCCGGCCTGGTCGTGGCCTTGTGGGCCCTCAGGGCCCTGGCCGCCTGCGGCCGGCGCCCGCCGCGGCCGGTCACCCTGCTCGTCAACACCGACGAGGAGGTGGGCAGTCGGACGTCCGAGGCGGTCATCGAGGCCGAGGCCCGCCGGAGCGCGGCCGTGCTGGTGCTGGAACCGGCCCTTCCCGACGGGGCGGTCAAGACCTGGCGCAAGGGTGTCGGGCGTTTCCGGGTCGAGGTCGTGGGCCGTGCGGCCCACGCCGGGGCCGAGCCGGAGAAGGGCGTGAGCGCCGTCGAGGAGCTCGCCCGCCAGATCGTGCACCTCCACGACCTGACCGACCTCGATACGGGGACCACGGTCAACGTCGGAGTCATCGGCGGCGGGACCAGGCCCAACGTGGTCGCCGAGAGGGCCTGGGCCGAGGTCGACGTGAGGGTGATGACCCGCGAGGAGGCCGACCGCATCCAGGAGGTCATCCTGGGTCTGCGGCCTGTGCTTCCCGGGGCCAGGCTGGAGGTCTCGGGCGGCGTCGAGCGCCTGCCCATGGAGAGGAGCGAGGACACCCTGGCCCTCTACGCCAAGGCCCGGGAGGTGGCCGCCCGACTGGGCTTCGACCTCCCGGAGAGCGGCACCGGCGGGGCCAGCGACGGGAACATCACCTCGGCCCTGGGTATTCCGACTCTTGACGGCCTGGGGGCGGCCGGAGACGGGGCCCACGCCGAACACGAGCACGTGGACCTGGCCACCCTGCCTCTTCGGGCCGCCCTTCTGGCGGGGCTGATCGAGCGGATCTGACCCGCCGGAAGCGGCGCCGAGCTCGAGTAGAAGTCATCCAAGTAGCTGGCGGCGGCCCGGATGTCATGCTCCGAGGCGGGGACATCTCGGGAGGAAGTGAGGTCCCCTGGTCCTCAAGGCCCTCCACGCAGAGGTCCACATCAGAGCCCTCGTCGAAGGTGCCGCAGGCGAGTGAACCGAACAGTAAAGTGCGACGGACACCGTACTTCTCTCTCGCCACACGTGCGGCAGCCTGAACCTTACGCAGGGCTTCTTCCCTGGCCCGGTCAAGAGCCGCCTTCCGGGCCTTCCGGCGCCTGCTCCAACCCTGGGCATAGCGCTGTCTCTCATCCGGCGTGAGAAGGGCAGCCACATCGACCACCTCCCACCGTCCGGCCAGATTGTAGCACACGAGCCCCTGGCGCCGCATCGGCGGCGGCGAGCAGCCGGGCACCTGGGCCGAGTCTGTGCCCAGTCGGGCGACCAGGGCCGGGCTGAGGCCGGGCCCGGGGTGGCGGACGGCTCACGGGCAGACGGTCAGGTGGTTGCCGCAGGTTCTATCTTCATCGCCTGCGCGCGGACCCCGGCTATGGCGTTGAGGGAGTCCAGGAGCTCGCGGGTCTCCGCGTCGTCGCAGCACAACTGCAGGAGGATGAGCCCCTGCTCGTTCGGACGGTCGGGGGTGTGGACACCGAGACGGACCCTGATGACCGACCCGAACCGCGTGAGCACGTCCTGCACTGGGAGCGCACCGTCCAGGCGGTCATCGAGGGTGACGGCTACGATGGTGGGGCACTCCACGGGGCAGACCTCCGTTTCGTCCACCCCGGTCGGACCCGCCCACGCGAGGCGGGCCGGAGCCGTCGGGGTGGGTGGTATCGGTATCTTGTCCACGCCACAGCCGCGCAAAGCCTCCAGACGCGCAGGAAGGGACCCCGGTGAAGCGGGGGAATGTGTCAAGAGGAGGCTCGAGACGTCCGGATGTCAACACAGGCCCCTGCACACAAGAGCTCTCGCACCCTCGGCTACCTGCTGGCCGTGCTGGCGGGATGCCTTTGGGCCTCGTTCGTCGTCATCGGCCGGCTTCTTGCCGCGACCGCTGTGGACCCCCTCACCATCGTCACCCTCAGACTGGCCACGGCCTTCGTCATCCTCGCCGGGGTCCTGGCCGTCGTCGACCGCCGTCTCCTCTCGTTCGCGCGGCGCGACCTGCCCCTCTTCCTATCCTACGGCCTCTGCCAGGCGGCCAACTTCGCCTTCTACTTCCTGGCCATCAAGTACACGACAGGTACCACGGCCGTCATCCTCATGTACACCTATCCGGCCTTCGTCGCCGGGCTGGCGCGGCTGTTCCTGGGCGAGCGGCTCGACCGGAACAAGGCCCTCGCCCTGGTCTGCGTCTTGTCGGGCTGCTTCCTCGTCGTGGGGGGGTGGGACCCCGGGGCGCTCGGATACAGCCCGGCGGGCATAGCCGCGGGCTTCGCCGCCCCTCTCGGCATGGCCGCGGCGAGCATCCTCGGGAAGAGGGCGGTCAGGCGTTACAGCTCGTGGACCGTCGTTCTCTGGGGGTTTGGGTTCGGCACCCTCTTCCTCGGCGCGGTCGTCCTCGCGGGGCCGGGCACGGTCCAGACCATACCCGGGGAGGTGTGGGTCGGCATCCTCCTGGCGGCTCTCATTCCGGCCCTGGCCGCCCACGGCCTGTTCACCAAGGCCCTCACCTATATCGAAGCCACCCGGGCCAGCCTGGCGGCCGGGATAGAGCCGGTCGCCGGCGCGGTCCTGGCCTGGCTGTTCCTCGGAGAGCGCCTGGGGGCGGTGCAGTGGCTCGGCGCGGCCGCCGTCCTCACCGGGGTCATCTCCATCCAGGCGACGGACCTCGGGCGGCGGTCGGCACACCCTGGACAGGGCGGCGCGGCCGCCGGGGGCTCCAAGACCGGGGCGGGCCTTCGGCCCGCCGACGAGAGGTGGTCGTCGTGAAGGTCATCGGTCTCATAGGAGGGGTCACCTGGGTCTCCACCGTGGACTACTACCGGCACATCAACAGGCTTGTCGCGGAGCGGCTGGGCGGCCTCCACTCGGCCCGCCTGGCCCTGTGGAGCCTCGACTTCGCGGAGATGGCCGAAGCCCAGCACGCAGGTGACTGGGGAAAGGTGGGCGACCTCATCATCGCCGGCGCCCGGGCCCTCGACGCGGCCGGGGCTGAGGTCTTCGTCATCTGCGCCAACACGCTCCATCTGGTCTACGACCGCGTGGTCGGGGAGACGGGTCTTCCCTTCGTCCACATCGTCGATGCCGTCGGGCGTGCGGCCCTCGAGCAAGAGTTCGGGACGGTCGGACTCCTGGGGACGAGGTTCACCATGGAACACCCCTTCTACCGGGAACGGCTCGAGAAGGAGTTCGGCCTGCGGGTGCTCGTCCCGGACCGCGGTGACCGGGCGGAGGTCCACCGCATCATCTACGAGGAGCTGTCCCAGGAGAAGGTCCTGCCGTCGTCCCGGGCGGCGGTGCGGCGCATCATCGAGGCCCTGGCCGCCTGCGGGGCCCGGGCCGTCATCCTCGGGTGCACCGAGCTGCCTCATCTCTTCTCCGGGGGCCCCGGTTCCGAGCCGGTTCCCCTCCTCGACCCCCTCATCCTCCACTGCCGCGAGGCCGTGAGACTTGCCCTCGGGGCCGACGGGAGCGGGCGGTAGGTTCGGAGGGGCTCAGCCGCGGGCCCCGTGGTGCGGGCGGCGCTGAACGACCCGGAGGGTCCGCAGGCGGTTGACCGCCGCGCCGAGCTCGAAGACCCGCGGCAGGGCGTACTCGCCCGGGTGGCCCTCGCCGTCCCGGCCGGCGAAGGGGGAGATGACGCCGAGCCCCCGGCTCCGGATGTCGGCCATCACCCGCTCCAGGGCCTCGCGCAGGGGCGTCCGACCGTCGAAGTGGCGCCGGGCGGCGTAGTGGATGGCGTCGGCGATGGCCCGCGTCTGGCTCGGGTCGACGAGCTGCTCGACCGCCGAGAGGTCGATCTCCTCACGGCCGAAGGTTATCGTGTGGAGGTCCCGGGCGGCTATCTTCACCTTGTCCCCGCGGCCCCGCCTTGGGTCCAGGCTCGAGGCGACGGGGCAGCGCGGGGTCACCTCCCCGAAAGCGCCGGCGGCCTCCGTCCGGCGCTCGCGACCGAACCTCCCGGCGATCTCCTTCGCCCGGCGCGTGACGTCTCGCGGGAGGTAGTTGTCCATCATGATGACGGTGTCGGCGACATCGAAGTAGTCCCCCGAACCGCCGACGACCAGGACCGTGGAGACCCCCTTCTCCTCGTAGAGCTGTCTCACCCTGTCGAGGAAGGGGGTGATGGGCTCGCGCTCCTTGGCCACGAGTTCCTGCATCCGGCGGTCGCGGATCATGAAGTTGGTGGCGCTCGTGTCCTCGTCGAGGAGCAGCAGCCGGGCCCCGAGCTCGAGCGCCTCCACGATGTTGGCCGCCTGCGACGTGCTGCCGCTGGCCTGGTCGGTGCTGAAGGCCCGTGTGTCCTCACCGCCCGGGAGGTTGGTGATGAAGGGGCTTATGTCCACCTGCTCCACCCGTCGGCCGTCCTCAGCCCGGATCTTGACCGCGTCGGAGACGGTGACCACCAGTTCGCGGCCGTCGCCGGGGATGTGGTTGTAGACGCCCCGCTCGATGGCCCTGAGGAGGGTGGACTTGCCGTGGTAGCCGCCGCCGACGACGAGGGTGACGCCCTCGGGGACGCCCATGCCCGTCACCCGTCCGGCGTGCGGCAGCTCCACGCTCACGCGCAGCCCGTCCGGAGAACGGAAACGGACCACCCTCGCGCCCCGCATGGGCCTGTCGCTGACCCCGCTCTCGCGGGGGAGGACGGCCCCGTCGGCGACGAAGGCGACGAGGCCCATCTCCCGCAGGCGGGCTCTGAGGTGTTCCTGGTCCTCGGCCGCGTCCACATGTCGGGCCACGGCCGCCGCGGAGAGGCTCCGGTGAAGGAGCGACGCCTCGACCACCGCCGGGAGCTCGTCGAAGAACATCCGGGCCGCCTCGCGGCCCAGCACCCGGCGGCCGGCGGCCGGCAGTCCCATGACGAACCTCACCTCGACCCACTCCGACCTGACCACGGCCGACGTCCTCTCGAGGACCTCCTGGCCGGGGCGGTCGACGGCGATGAGGCCACTCCTACCTGTCCCGCGGTGTCCCTTCACCGCCCTTTGTATCGCTCTGTCGAAGGCCCGCGTGAGGTAGTCCTCGAGGGCGACCCGCCTGGCGGTGTTGGAGAACAGCGCGGGAGGGAAGCCGGCCCGGGAGGCCGGGACCCGCGCCCTGAGCCGCGAGGGGGCCGCGAAGGGGTCGCCCTGGACGTGGTCGATGTAGAGGGTCCAGCCCGGGAACCGGTAGGCACCCTCGATGTCCTTGTAGGCCTTGTAGCCCCGCCCGTCGATGCGGGCGAGCGTCCGGCGGAGTTCGTCGGCGTCTCTCAGCGCTGCATGTCCCTCCTGTCGTTCCCCCGCCCGGTCCGGGGGCGCCCTCGCCGCGCCCTCGCCGGTAGGATGTGACGGGGAGGATAGGGGGACACTTTCGATGGCCGGGCCGGTCGGTTCCTGCCGATAGGGCCGGGCCGTGCGGGCTTATCAGGCCGGGCCGCGCGGGCTGGGGGGCCGGGCCCCGAGGCTACGGGCCGGGTCGCTCGCCGGCCTCGGCGCCCATCCTGATGAGCTCGCTCACGGTCAGGCATCTGTAGCCGTTCTCGTGCAACCACTCGAGGATGATGTCGAGCGCTTCCCTCATCTTCTCTCCCTTCTGCCCGGCCGCGTCGTGCATGAGGACGATGTCGCCGGGCCTGATGAGACCGCACACCCGGGAGGCCAGCCGGCGGGCGTCCGGGGTCAGCCAGTCGCGGCTGTCAAGGGAGCAGGCGATGACGGTGTAGCCCTGGGACCGGACGACGCGCAGGGACAGCTCGTCGTGGACGAGGTAGGGGAAGCGAAAGAGAGTCGGGCGGACCCCGAGGACTCTCTCAAGGACGACCTCGGTGCGGCGCAGTTCCCTGTGGACGGTCTCGGCGTCCACGCCCCTCAGGGCCCTATGGCTGTAGCCGTGCGAGGCTATCTCGTGGCCGTCGGCGGCCACCAGCCGGGCGACGTCGGCGTACTTCACGGTCATGACGCCGGTAAGGAAGAAGGTGCACCTGACCGAATGCTCCCGGAGGGCCTCAAGGACGGCCGGGGTGACCTCGGGGTCCGGGCCGTCGTCGAAGGTGATGGCCACGACCTTGGTCTCGACAGGGACCGAATAGACGATACCGCCGTGCGTTCCATGTCCGTGGCCCCTGACCCAGGGGAGCAGTCCGGCCTCGGGCAACTGGAGCCAGAGGTAGAGGAGGACGGTGGAGACCAGGGCCAACTTCGCCCAACCGCCGGTTCCCCGCCGCCTCCGGCGGCTGCCGGCTCGGGTCAACGCGGGTCACCTCGTCGCTCACCCTATATGCCGCCGAGGTGCCGGTTCTTCCCGACCCGGGTCTACACCGGCCGCCCCTCCCCCTGACCTCCTGTGCGCCTAGCACTCGTCGCGGCAGACCTCGCCGTCGGCGGTCAGGGTCAGGAGTTCCCCGACCGTCTTCCGGGCGCTCGCGACGGCCTCCGGGTCGAGAAAGTAGTGCACACTGGGACCGCGCCGCTCGCCGCGCACCAGACCGACGGCCTTCAGGACCCGCAGGTGCTGGGACACGGCCGGCTGGCTGACGTCGAGGCGCCGGGCCAGGGCTCCGACGCACAGAGGCTTGGTCTCGTCCTGCCGGGACAGAAGCCTCAGCAAGGCGAGCCGTGTGGGGTCCCCGAGGACGGCGAAGAGCCTTGCCGCCTCCTCGATGGGCCCATCGGTGACGGTGTTGCTCTCTGCCATAGGCTGTGACCTCCTCCGCCTTCCCCTCCGGCTGGCGCGGAGGGGAGCTGGGTTATTATATGCGCATACTCTTATACGACACCGCGACCTGGTTGTCCTGCCTGGACCCGCCGGCCGGGTTCGCGTGTCCGGAGGCGGTTGCCGGGGACCGGTCGGTGCTGGTAGGCTGGTGTCGAGGAGTCCGGCCTGCAAGGCATTAGAGACACGGCGTCCCCCGGAGGAACGGAGGTCCCGGACGGGAGAGGAGTGAGGCAAGATGCTTCTGGGCGTCTTTCAGCTTCTCGTCGCCGCCAGCTGGGTCTACTGGCTCACGGCCTGCTGGCTCACCCGCGCTTTCTTCCGGTGCCCGTCTGCCCCCCGCGAGGAGCCCGGCTTCACGCCTCCGGTGTCGGTGCTCAAGCCGGTGCGCGGCGTGGACTTCGAGGCCTACGAGAACTTCAAGAGCTTCTGCCTCCAGGACTACCCTGAATACGAGATACTCTTCGGCGTGGACGAGCCGGACGACCCGGTGGTCCCGGTCATCCGCCGGCTCCAGCGCGACCACCCCGAACTCGGCATCCGCCTTGTCGTCGCCAGGCCGACGGGGGCCAACCGGAAGGCCGCCCTCCTGGACCGGCTGGCCGCCGCAGCCAGCCATGACATCCTCGTCATCAGTGACAGCGACATGCGGGTGAGACCGGACTACCTGAGGCGGGTCGTGGCCCCGCTCGCCGACAGGCGTGTGGGCCTTGTCACCTGCCCCTACATCGGGGGAGAGGCGCACAGCCTTCCGGCCCGCCTCGAGGCCCTCTACATGGGCGTGACCTTCCTTCCCTCGGTGATCGTCGCCCGGCGGGTCCTCTCCATGCGCTTCGCCCTCGGGGCGTCGCTCGCCCTCCGGCGCACGGACCTCGAGCGCATCGGGGGCTACGCGGCCCTTGTCGACTACCTGGCAGAGGACTACCAGGTCGGCGCACGCCTTTCGGCCCTGGGGCTGAAGGTCCACCTGTCCGATTACGTCATGACGAGCATCCTCGGGCCCACGACCTTCCACGAGGAATGGGAACGGGAGGTCAGGTGGGCGCGAGCCAGCCGGGTCAGCCGTCCCAGGGAGTACCCGGGGCTCATCCTCTCCTTCAGCACACCGCTGGCCGGGGCTCTGGCCTGGCTTTCGGGCTTCTCGCCGGCCGCCGTGCAGGCCCTCGCCGTGAGCCTCGTCCTCCGGTGGGCCGTCGGGTGGCTCGTCTCCGGCTACACCGGTGACAGGGTCTCGCGCCGCTCCCTGGTCTGGCTTCCCGTCCGCGACGTGCTCACCGCTCTGGTCTGGCTGGCCGCGGGCATCGGGCACCACGTCGTCTGGCGTGGGGAGCACTACGAACTCGAGCGAGGAGGCCTGATGAGACGGGTCACCCCGCTCTCGCTCCACTTCGAGGAGGGAGAAGAAGGGGATGTGCCGGATGGTCTTGAGAGCGGCGGTGAGGGCACTCGACTTCCTCCTGCGGCGGGTCTGCGGCATTCGTGAGTTCACCCGTGACCCCGATTGCATCCTGCGCCTCTCCGTGGCGAGATGTGGGCACGACCTCGTCCTTTCGGACGGGACCAGGGTGCGGCGGGGGGAGCCGGTGGGAGACCTCCACCTTTGGAACGAGAGGGTCCCGCCGATGCCCCCGGGAGGTCCCGACCTTGCCTGGGGTCTGGCCTTCGGGCGACGGATGAGGCGCTCCCTGGCGCTTCTGGCCCGGGCGGTCGAGGACGACCCTGAGCTCCGGCGGCTCAAGGCCTTCCGGGCAGTGGGTTCGGTGATGGGGTCGGCCCTCCCCAGGGCCGTGGGCGCCCTCGCGGCGCGGCTGGGCCTCGACGTTGTCGAGCCGGAGGGCCCTCGGGGACCCTGGCGGCGCTTCGTCGAGTTCTGGGAGAACGCCTACGCCCTGGCCCTCGTCTGGGCCTTCAACCCTCCGAGCCTCGAGGCGAAGGCGCTCACGGGGCTTCGTCGGGTCCAGATGTGGATATCCAGGGAGAGGCTCATCGACACCTACGGGGAACGGGAAGACCTCCCGCAACGGAAGCCCGAGACCGGACGGGGTGGACCGGAACCTCCTGACACGTAAGGACGGCAGGGACACCTGTGCCGCCGCTTCAAAGCCGAACGGAGGAGATGTGGATTGCTCAAGGGCTACGCCGGACGAATCCTACGGGTCGACCTCTCCGCGGGGACGGCCGACAGCGAGCCTGTCCCTGAGGAGTGGGCCCGGGCGTTCTTCGGAGGCCGCGGGTTCGCCGCAGACCTCCTTGCGCGCGAGCTCGCCGCCGGCACCGACCCCCTCGGCCCAGACAACAAGTTCGTCATCGCCACCGGTCCCCTGGCCGGGAGCGGTGTCGCCGGCTCGACGCGGCACATCACCGCCTGCCGGTCCCCGCTCACCGGCGGGTGGGGAGAGGCCAACGCCGCCGGCCGGTTCGGGCCCATGATGAAGGCGGCGGGCTTCGACGCCATCGTCGTGGAGGGGCGGGCCGACAGGCCGGTCTACCTCTGGGTCACGGGCGGCCGGGTCGAGGTCCGCGACGCGTCCGGGGTTTGGGGGCTCTTCACCGCCGACGCCCGCGAGGCCCTTCTCCGGGAGACGCATCCGGGGGCGGAGGCGGCCGTCATCGGCCCGGCCGGCGAGCGCGGCTGTCTCTTCGCCTGCGTCATCAGTGAGAACGACCGGGCCGCCGGCCGCACCGGGACGGGGGCGGTCATGGGGTCCAAGAACCTGAAGGCCGTCGTCGTCCACGGGGAGGACCCCGCACCGGTCCACGACGAAGGGCGCCTGGCCTCCCTCCGGAAGGAGATCGTCCGGCTCTGCCTGGAACATCCGACCTCCAGGGGGCTCCGGGAGAACGGGACGGCCAACGGCATCGGGGCGCACGACGCCCTCGGCATGTTCCCCCACCACAACTTCCGTGAGGGTACCTCCCCGCGCATCGGCGAGGTGGACGGGCCGACCATGACGCGGACCATCCTCTCCGGCCGGAAGGCCTGCCGGGGCTGTCCGGTGGCCTGCCGGCGGGTGGTGGAGGTCAGGGAGGGCCCCTTCGCCGTCGACCCGCGCTACGGTGGGCCGGAGCTGGAGACTATCGGCGCCCTCGGGACGTGCGTGGGCCTCTACGACCTCAGGGCCATCGCCAAGGCCAACGAGCTGTGCAACAAGTACGGTCTGGACACCATCAACACCGGGCTCTCCATCGCCTGGGCCATGGAGTGTGCGGAGCGCGGCATCCTCACCCCGGGGGACACGGGCGGCCTCGACCTCACGTGGGGGAACGCGGAGACCGTCCTCACCCTCATAAGACAGATCGCCGAGGGCGAGGGGCTCGGTGCCCTGCTCGGCAGGGGCCTCAAAGCGGCCTCGGCCGAGGTGGGCCGGGGCAGTGAGGAGTTCGCCATGCAGGTGAAGAACCAGGCCTTCCCCGTGCACATGCCGCGGGGCAAGGTCGGCCAGGGCCTGTCCTACGCGACGTCGAACCGGGGCGCCTGCCACACTCAGGGCATCCACGACACGAGCCTGGAGGCCGGGAGGACGGCCCCGGAGATCGGCTTCACCGAGCGCTACCGGAACCTTCCGAGCCAGTCCAAGAAGCTGAAGGCGGAGGTCGAGGCCCTGGCCCAGAACTACCGGGCGGCCCAGGACAGCCTCATCATCTGCCGCTTCACCTCCTGGGACTACGGCCCGACGACCCCGGCGATGCTCTGCGAGGTCCTGAACGCCGTGACGGGGTGGGACGTCACCCCCGCCGAGCTCATGCTCGTCGGGGAAAGGATCTTCAACCTCTGCCGTCTCTTCAACCTGAGGGAAGGGTTCGGCCGGGAGGACGACACCCTTCCGGCGCGGTGCGGCACCAACCTCCCGGAGGGGCCGTGCCGCGACTCGGTCATCACCAAGGCGGACCTCGACCGGATGCTGGACGAGTACTACGACTTCCGCGGCTGGACCCGGGACGGGGTGCCGACAGACGAGACTCTGCGCCGCCTGGGTCTCGAGAGACTGTGAACAGATGCCCGAGGTAGGCCGGCTGTCGACACCTGCGTGAGGGGGGCCGGAACCCGAGCGTCCCGACCCCCCCCCGCTCCCCTCTGTTCTGTCCCTGCGGCTTCTGGTCCCGGCGCCCTTGCGCCCGCGGCGTGGTCTTGCGGTGGAGACCTGCCGGGCCGTCAGCCCTGCGGGACGAGCGACAGGCTGCGGTAGGCGTTGACCATGCCGTGCCCGAAGTACGGGTCGACGCCGACCCGCCCGATGTCCTCGGCCGTCTGCATGACGATCTCGGCGATCTGCTGGGCGCCGAGTTCCGGGTGGGTCGAGGCGACAAGGGCGGCCACGCCGGAGGTTTTCGGGCAGGCCATGGACGTCCCGGCCATCCAGGCGTAGCCGACGAAGGGCGTGCCGTCAGGAAGGACCAGCGCGTACGTGTTGAGGCACATGTCGTACCACCAGCCGGGCTCGGGCCAGCGCTGGAAGTCGCCGCCGGGGGCGGCCAGGTCGATGTAACCGGGTCCGTAGTTGGAGTAGGAGGCCAGAGAATCGTCCGGGCCGGTGGCGGAGACGCAGATGACCCCGGGCATCCAGGCCGGGACCGTGAAGGTCGCCCCGACGAACCTGTAGCCCAGGTGGCCGTACAGCTCGTTGAGGTACTCGGTGCAGAGGTGCTTGTTGGCGCAGTTGAGGCCGTCGTTGCCCGCTGCGGCCACGACGACCGTGCCGTTCTCGACGGCGAACCGCACCGCCCGCTGGTAGGCCAGGAAGCCGGCCACGCTGTTGCCGAGGCGGTAGGTGGCCCCGGTCTCGGGGTCGGTCCAGAAGACCTGGCCCATGACGGCGAACCCGCCGAGGCTGAGGGACAGGACGCGGCAGCCGTCTTTGGTCGCCTGGACCATGCCTGCCGCGATCCAGGCCGTGCTGCCGCTCCCCTCTCGGGTCAAGACGCGGTAGGCTCTCAGTCCGAGGTCCGGTCCGACACCGAGGACGCGCCCGTTGGCGGCGATGGTGCCGGCGCAGTGCGTCCCGTGGCCGTGGCGGTCGAGGTAGTCCGCGGGGTCGCCGGTCTCGGACGGGTCGTCTCCCCAGCCGCCGGCAGGGATGAAGTTGCGCCCGCCGAGGAGGTTCGCCGCCAGGTCGGGGTGAGGGAAGATGCCCGTGTCGATGACCCCGACGACGACCCCGTGGTGTCCGGTGCCGAGGGCGAAGGAGGCCCCGTCGTCGGTGACGCGCTTGATGTCCCACTGGTAGAGCTCATAGAGGTCGGCTCCGCCGAGGTCCACGTCTTCGGCTTCTCCAGCGACCTGCACCGCGGGGATGTCGAGGGTCACCGGTATGGCCGGACCGGCCGTCTGGACGCCCGGAGTCGCAAGCATCCGGCCGACGAAGCCCCCTCCGGCCCTGGCCTGAAGGACACCTATCTCGGGGATGGTCAGGACGACCTCACCTCCGGCGGCCTCGACGAGCGCGGCCGCGTCCTCCGGGAGGGCCTCGGAGGTGAAGACGACCGTGTAGAGCTGCGGGCCCGGAGCGGCGAGAGCCGGCGACCCGGGGAGGAGTCCCGCGAGCAGGACGGCCGCCAGGATGATGCCCAGCTTCCTCACGATGAACGACCTCCGTTCTCGCAAAGGTTGACTCTCATGAAGGTTGACCGGCGGAAAGTCCCGGTCTCCGGCCCCCCGTCCACCCGCCGGCCGTCTCACCCCACCTCCTCACGTCAGGATGAACGGGGGAGGCACGTTCCCTATACGACGTCTGGCAGGATATTCCTGCTCTGCCGCAAGGTAGGAGCCCGCGGCTCCCGGTCGGGACGGGGAGGTGTGGAGGAAGGGGTGAGGGGC
>CAJXZV010000029.1 GCA_913063835.1 uncultured Eubacteriales bacterium | reverse complement strand
CCAGTCCCCGACCGCGGGGTCTTCTATGAGCGAGACGTCGACCCGGACGGTGTTGCCGGCCAGCTCCACGGTCGCCCTGGTGCCCTCGAGGGCCAGGATCCGTCCCGGTACCGCCAGACACATCCTAGATCACCCCTTCTTCCCGCGCCATCCAGGCCGCGGCTACCGCCTGGCCGAGGGCCAGGCCGCCGTCGTTCGGGGGCACCCGCCGGTGGGCCAGGACCTCGAACCCGAAGTCCTCCAGCCGGCGGCGGACCGCCCTGACCAGGACGGGGTTCTGGAAGGTGCCCCCGCTGAGACAGACGCGCGTGAGGCCGCTCAGGCGCGAGGCCGTCTCGAGCGCCTCGACCATGGCCTCGACAAGACTGCTGTGGAAAAGCCGGGACCCGGCCCGGGCGTCCACCCGACCCGCCTCCACGTCCTCAAGGAGAGCCACGAGAAACGGTGCGGGGTCGAGCACGAGCAGGCTCGGCCCACCCTCAGGTCCGGGCGTCCTCCCGTGCTCGGTCTCTGCTAGGTCCCGGCCGGTACGGCCCGCACGGTCGGCCCGCTCGGCCCGGCCGCCAGGGTCTGCGGCTTCCTTCCCGCGCAGGACGACACGGAACCGGTAGCGCCTAGGGACCGGCCCGAGGACCGCGGAGGGGTCGTCCTCGCAAAGGGCGCTGAGTTCGACGGCCGCCTGCCCCTCATAGGTGTTCTCCACGGTGACCCCGAGCATCGCGGAGACCGCGTCGAAGAGGCGCCCGCAGCTCGAGGTGAGGACGGCTCCGGGGACAGGCGACGACCGCCCCCCGCTCCGCCCGCGCAGGCCCGCCTCGAGCACGGCCCGGACGGCTTCGAGCTCCTCTCTCCGGTCGGGGTAAAGGCGTGCCAGCCGGTCGACCCCGTCGGACCCCAGTGTCCGGTGAAGGTGCGCCGCCGCGGCGCGGAACGGACGCCTCGCCGCCGCGTCCCCTCCGGGCATGAGGGTCGGGGCGAGGCAGCCGAGGCGCCTGAACCCGGCGGCCGTGCCGGCCAGCACCTCGAACCCCCAGATGGACCCGTCCGGCCCGTAGCCCGTACCGTCACAGACGAGCCCCAGGACCTCGGCGTCCCCCGCCGCGCCGTTCTCGGCCAGGCAGGACACCATGTGGGCGTGGTGGTGGAAGACGCCGACCCGGGCGGCTTCCGGACCGGCCAGCTCAACGGCGAGACCGGAGACGCGGTAGCCTGGATGGGGGTCAACGGCCACGACCTTGGGGGGTGAGTCCAGGAAGGCCTGGAAGCGCTCGTAGGTCTCGCGGTAGGACCCGAGGCTCTCCACGAACTCCATCTCGCCCAGGTGCGGGCTCATGAAGGCCTTGTCCCCCCGGAGGAGGCAGAAGGTGCTCTTCATCTCGCCGCCGGCCCCGAAGACCGAGAGGCCGGCGTCGGGAGGCGGTTCGGGCAGCGAGGGGGCGACCTCCAGCGGAGCGGGAGCGTACCCCCGCGACCTGCGGTAGGGAATCACGACCGGGAGACCTCCACCCGCGGGACCCTCCGGTCGGCCGCGCCCGGCGCCCCGCGGCCGGTCGCGTAGGCCACAGCGGGCCGCATGGTCCGACCCGCAGCGGTCCCCATCCGGGCCGCGAAGCCCGTCGGCCCAGACCCTGATGACGGAATCCTCACACCTGTTGACGATGGGCCGGTCGTGGAAGAGGAAGAGGTCGGCCGTCCCGGCGAGACGCGTCCGGGCCTCGTCGTCGTCGCGGATGATGGGCAGGCCGCTCGGGTTGGCGCTCGTCATCACCAGGAGGTCGAGCTCCTCGTCGAAGAGCATGAGGTGAAGGGGCGTGTAGGCCAGCATGACCCCGAGCGTGGCCGCTCCGGGGGCCACGGACGGGGCCGGGCCGGCGGCCCTCTCCCGGCGGTCGCCGCCGCGGCCCCTCTCCCGGCGGACGGGCAGGATGACGATGGGGGCCGCCGGGGAGACGAGAAGCTCCTCCGCCACCGGGCCGACCTCGACATACTTCCGGGCCGCCTTGAGATGCGGGGCCATGACCGCGAACGGCTTGGCCGGACGTCTCTTCCGCCGCCGTAGGAGCGAGACGGCCTCCTCGGACCGGGCGTCGCAGGCGAGGTGGAAGCCTCCGAGGCCCTTGACGGCCACGACGGCCCCCTCCTTCACCTTCTCCCGGAAGAGTTCCGCCCACCTGCCGTCCCCGGCGCCGGAGGAGACAGCCAGCTTCCGCCCCCGCACGTCCTCGAGCCAGACCCTGGGGCCGCAGGCCGGGCAGGCGTTGGGCTGGGCGTGGAAGCGTCTGTCACCCGGGTCCTCGTACTCCCTGCGGCACTCGGGGCACATCTCGAAGGCGGCCATCGAGGTCAGGAGCCGGTCGTACGGCAGGTCGCGGATGATGGTGTAGCGGGGCCCGCAGTCCGTGCAGTTGGTGAAAGGGTAGAGGTGGCGCCGGTCCAGCGGGTCGAAGACCTCCCGCCGGCAGGCCTCGCAAGTGGCCACGTCGGGGCTGACGAGGGTCTCCCGGGCGCCTTCGCCGCGGCTGGCCACGATGGTGAACGACCCCTCCCCGACCGGGGGTATCTCCCTTGTCTCGCACGCCAGCACACGCGCCAGGGGCGGGGGCCTCCTCTCGAGCTCCCGGGCGAAGGCCCGCACGGCCGAGCGGGGCCCCTCGACCTCGATGACGACGCCCGCGGGCGAGTTCATGACCCAACCGGAAAGCCCCATCCGCGTCGCCAGCCGGTAGACGTAGGGACGGAAGCCCACCCCCTGCACGAGCCCTGTGACCTGGATGCGGAGCCTGGACCGCTCTCCGCTCACCGGCTCCTCTTCTCGGCGAGCTTCGTCTTCAGCCAGTCGACCCACTCCGGTACGCCAGTCCCTTCTTTCGCCGACAGCAGCATGACGGTCATGTCGGGGTTGAGCACCCCGGCGTCCCGCTTGAAGCGCTCGAGGTCGAAGTCCACGTGAGGAAGGAGGTCGACCTTGTTGAGCACGCACGCCGCGGCCCTCTCGAAGATGGCCGGATACTTCCGCGGCTTCTCGTCACCTTCCGTGACGCTGGCCACGACGACCTTGAGGTCCTCGCCGAGGTCCCAGCCCGCCGGGCAGACCAGGTTCCCGACGTTCTCCACGAAGAGGAGGTCGAGCCGGGCAAGGTCGAGTTCCTCCGCCGCATCGATGACCATGTTGGCATCGAGGTGGCAGGCTCCCTCCGTGTTGACCTGGACCGCGGGAGCACCCTTCCGCTCGATGCGTTCGGCGTCAAGGGCCGTGGCGATGTCGCCCTCGATGACCGCCGCCCGCAGCCCGCCGAGGTTCTCCAGCGTCCTCTCAAGGAGGGAGGTCTTGCCCGACCCGGGCGAGCCGATGAGGTTCACGGACAGGACCCCCAGCTCGCCGAGCCGCCTCCGGAAACCGTCCGCCAACTGGTCGTTGGCCTTGAGGATGTCGCGCGCCAGTTTGATCTTCATGCCCACCACCTCGCCTCGGTCACTCGCCTTCGTAGAACTCCACCCGGAGCTCCCGGCCGGAGATGAACTCGGGGGCCCCGGCTCCGCACCTGGGACACAGGAAGGCCCAGTTCGTCGCGGCGTCACCGTCGTCCTCGCCGTACTCCAGCCCGCACCGGCGGCACCTGGCCCGGACGGGCGGCTCTTCGATGATGAGCCTGGCCCCCCTGAAGAGACGTGCTGTCTCGTCGGCGGCCGACCCGTCCCCGGACCCGTCTGCGTCGCCGTCCCCCGCCTCGCCCCCGGCCGTCAGGACCTCGAAGGCGAACCTCAGTGCGTCCGGGAGGGCCCCCGAGCGTCGGCCCACGACAAGGGCCACGGTCTTGACCCTCGTCACGCCCTCGGCCGCGGCGCTCTCCCGGATGGCCCTGAGAATCTGGTCCATCAGGCCCAGCTCGTGCGTAGTCCCACCCCCGCTGAAGCGGTCGATGATTAAGGAAGGGAAAGAACCTACCCGGACCCACCTTCGCCCGGGGCCGCCCCGCACCCGCAGGCGGCCACGACCTCGCGGACGACGCGGGTCACGGCCTCGACGACGCGTGGCAGGTTCTCGGCCACACTCGGGCTCAGCTCTTCGGAGAACGTCTTCACGTCGGCCGCCTCGACGGCCAGGACGCGGAGCACTCTCGGGAGGGGGAGACCCAGCCTTCGTCCGAGCTTCCACGCTGTCGCCAGGTCCACCTGGTGGGAAAGTCCGGCTGTCCCGAGATGCGTCGTGTCCTCCAGGAAACCGATGTCGAGCTCGAAGACCTCTCCCGGGGCCGCGCGGCCGGTCACGGCGGCGTCCACGAGCAGGGCCGCGTCGTAGCCTGAGAGAAGGTCGATGAGGTCGAGCCCCCCCACAGATGCCTCCACGAAGGTCACGGGAAGGCCGGAGCCCTCGAGGCGCCGCTTCACCTCCCGGACGACGACCAGGCCCACGGCGTCATCGCGGAGGATGGGGTTGCCGATACCGACGACAAGCACTCGGCCCAAAGGGGGTCTCCTTCCCAACGGACGATAGGGTCAGCGGCGGGACGAAGAGGTCCGGGGGCCGGAGAGTCGGGCTCCCGCCCCCGGACCCTTCGTCTCTGGTTCGCCGGTCACCTTTCGAGGGTGCGGACGAGGTTGCCTTCGTGGTCGTAGATGTTGGCCACGAGCGGCATCTCACCCGGGAGGCTGTGCGTCGCACACCCGAAGCACGGGTCGTAGGCCCGGAAGGCCATCTCGACCATGTTCAGGAGCCCTTCCGTGACCTTGCCCTTCTTGATGACCGCCTGTGCGGCCTTCTTCACGGACATGCAGATGGCCGCATGGTTGTTCCCGGTGGCGACGATCAGGTTGACCGCGCGGACGATACCGCGCTCGTCCGTCTTGTAGTGATGGAAGAGGGTCCCGCGGGGAGCCTCGATGACGGCCGCGCCCTCGTCCGGCGTCTCCGTCGGCAGGGTCCGGATCTCGTCACTGGTGATCTCGGAGTCCTCGGCAAGCTCGAGCAGGCGCTCGGCGGCGTAGAGGACCTCGATGAGCCGGGCCCAGTGGTTCGCGAGGGTCGCCTGGACCGGCTTTCCGCCGAGGGTCTCGAAGTACTTCTCGTAGGCCTCCTGGGCCGCCGGAGTGGCCATCCCGTCGGCGGCGTTGAGCCGGGCCAGCGGCGCCACGCGGTAGATACCGCTGTCCTGGCCGTCGACGAACCCCTTCCATCCCTTGGCCTTGAGATAGGGGAACTTGAGGTAGGTCCAGGGCTCGACGTGCTCGGCGATGTGCTCGAGATAGGCCGTCCCCCGGGCGGGGAACCTGACGATTTCCTTCCCCGTCGTGTCCACGACCCGGACGAAGCCGTCGTAGAAGTTGACCTTGTTGTTCTCGTCCACCAGGCCCATGTGGTGGGTCGTCAGCTTGTAGCCGTCGGAGAGAATGAGGTCCACGTAGGCCTTGTTGGCCAGGACCACGTCGTCGAAGAGCTTCAGCGAGAACTTCGCGAACTCGACCTCCGACTTGGCCCACTCGACGACCTGCTCCTGCTCCTCCTTGGTGAGCCCCTTGGAGACCCCGCCGGGCAGGCCCATGACCGAGTGGGTGGCTCGGCCGCCGAGCATCTCCTGTATCTTCTGCGCGTAGGACCGGTGCTTTATCACCGACCCGCCGATCTCGACCCCCACCTTCGCCACCACGCCGAGGATGTTCCTCTCCGCGGGGTCGGCCTCAGGTCCGAGGACGAAGTCCGGCGCGGCCAGGGCATAGAAGTGGGCGATGTGGGAGTGGAGCATGTGGGCGCAGTAGAACAGCTCGCGCAGCTTCTTGGCTGCCGGGGGCGGCTCGACCTTGTAGAGGTCGTCCAGGGCCCTTGTCGAGCAGATGTGGTGCGCGCTCGGGCAGACGCCGCAGATACGCGGGGTGATGCGGGGGAGCTCCTCGGCAGGGCGCCCCTCACAGAACTTCTCGAAGCCGCGCAGTTCAACGATCTGGAAGTAGGCGTCGTCGACGTTCCCTTCCTCGTCGAGGAAGATCTCGATGCGGCCGTGCCCTTCCAGCCTTGTGATGGGGTCGATGGTCACGCGCTTCATGACGCCGCCTCCTCCCCTTCTTCGGCCTTCTCCTCCAGACCGAGGGACTTGTTGCGGATCCTCAGGAGGGAGTCAGCCAGGGTGAACCGGTAGAAGGTCCCGAGCGGGTCCACGATGCCGTCGAGGACCTCGGCCAGCTCGGCCTCTTCCTTCCCCTCGACAAGGGTCGCCGCCGCGCTCAGCATGCTCGCCCCGTGCTCGAGCGCCTCGGGGGTGGGTCCGAAGCACCCGCGGCAGGGCATGTTGGCGTTGAGGCAGCGCTCCCCGCAGCCCTCCCGGGTCACCGGCCCGGAGCAGATGATGCCCTGCTCCAGGAGGCACTTCTCCGGGTCCGGGACGAACTCGTGGACGCGGTGGAAGGCGGTGACCTTCTTGTCCTCCTTCTTACGTTTGCACGTATGGCAGAGCGACCTCTCCCCGGCGAGGGTGCTGCCCTTCGGAGGCAGCTTGCCCTCCACGATGGCCGTTATGGCCTCCCAGACGAGCTCCGGCGGAGGCGGGCAGCCGGGGATGTAGTAATCGACCTCGACCACGTCGTCGAGCTTGTAGACGGCGTTGTAGAACTCCGGCAGGTGGAGGTCGCCCTGGGGCACCGACAGCTTCGTCTGCGGCCTGACCCGGCCCGGGTTGTCCGTCGACGGAGTCGTGTCGTAGACGCGGCGGAAGATGCTCTCCCGGTCGAACTGGTTGGCCAAGGCCGGGATGCCCCCGAAGCAGGCGCACGCGCCGAAGGCCACCATGACCTTGCTCTTCTGGCGCAGGAGTTCGGCCAGCTCGCGCTGCTCGGAGTTGCGGACGGCCCCGTTGAAGAGACAGACGTCCACGGACTGGTCGGCCAGGGCCTCGACATCCTTGTACTTGAAGTCGAGGGCGACCGGCCAGAGGACGATGTCGGCCAGCTCGGCCACGGTGAGGATCTTCTCGTCGATGTCCAAGACGGCTATGTCGCACCCGCCGCAGCTCGCCGCCCAGTAGAGGGCGAGCTTGAGCTTCTTCTTGGCCTCAGGCATTTCCGCCCCCCCCTTCGGCCCTCAGGGCAAGCCCGTCGGCTCGGCCGAGCCGCTCCGCGGTGGAGCCCAGCGGGCCCAGCTCGCGGACCGTCTTGACCAGCTCCTCCGCGACACGGGCGAACTTGTCGCCCTCACCGCCGGAGATCCACTCCAGGCGGAACCGGCCCGGTTCGATGCCGAACTGCTCGAGCAGGCGCTCGAAGACGAGCTTCCGCTTGAGGGTCTTGTAGTTGCCCTCAAGGTAGTGGCAGTCACCCGGGTGACAGCCGCCGACGAGGACGCCGTCGGCCCCCTCGTGGAAGGCCTTGAGAACGAACGCGGGAGAAACGCGTCCGGAGCACATGACCCGGATGATGCGCAGGTTGGCCGGGTACTTCAGGCGGGAGATGCCGGCCAGGTCCGCACCTGTGTAGGAGCACCAGTTGCAGAGGAAGGCCACGACCTTGGGCTCCCACCCTTCCCCGGCCGCCGCCTGGGACTTGGGGCTTCCGGCCTGGGTCATTCCGCGCACACCCCCTCGATCTGCGCGTAGAGCTGACGGTTGTCGAAGTGCTTGGCGCGGAGGGCCCCCGAGGGGCACGACGCGGCACACGTCCCGCAGCCCTTGCAGAGAGCTTCGTTGACCTGAGCGACACCCTTGGCTTCGTCGAAGGTGATGGCATTGTACGGGCAGAGCGGGATGCAGATGCGGCACCCGGAGCACAGGGTGTCGCGAACCTCCGCCGTCGTCGGCGTGACGGTGACCTGCCCGGCGAAGACCACCTTGAGGGCCTCGGCCGCGGCGCCGGCTCCCTGTCCGACCGTGTCGGGGATGTCCTTCGGCGACTGGCAGGTCCCGGCGATGAACACGCCGTCGTTGGCCGTCTTCATCGGTTCGAGCTTCAGGTGGTACTCCAGGAAGAACCCGTCCGCGCTCCTCTGGATGCCGAACTTCTGGGCGACTTCCTGCGCGTCCGGACGCGGGCAGATGGCCGCGTTGAGGATGACCATGTCCACGGGAATCTCCCGGAAGACGCCCAGGAGCGTGTCCTCCACCCGCACCAACAGCTTGCCGGTCTCGGGGTCCTGCATCACCTCGGCCCCTTTGCCGCGGATGAAGTAGATGTCGCGCTCGGCGACGACACGGTTGTAGAACTCCTCGTACTGCTTGCCGAAGGTCCGCATGTCCATGTAGAGGTCGTAGACCTTAGCGTTCGTCTTCTCGCGGACGAGGTGCGCGAACTTGACGCTGGTCATGCAGCAGATGCGGGAGCAGTACTCGGCATAGTTCGTGTCGCGGCTGCCGACACAGTGGAGGATGGCCACGGCCTCAGGCTCGGACCCGTCCTTGAGGAGGATCTTCCCTCCCGTGGGCCCGGAGGCGTTCGACAGGCGCTCGAACTGGAGGCCGTGGATGACGTTGTCGTAGCGGCCGTAGCCCCACTGGGGACCGACGGAGGGGTCGAAGAGCTGGTAGCCGGTCGCCACGATGATGGCGCCGAACTTCTCGGTGATGATCTCGTCCTCCTGGTCGAACCGTATCGCCTTCGGGGGACAGACGCGCTCGCATATCTTGCACTTGCCGGTCTTGTAGTAGGTGCAGTTCTCCCGGTCGATGACCGGCTTGTTCGGGACGGCCTGCGGGAACGGGGTGTAGATGGCCTTCCGCATCCCGAGGCCCTCTTCGAACTCGTTGGGCACCTTTATCGGGCACTTCTCCTGACAGGTGCCACAGCCGTTGCAGAGCTTCTCGTCGATGGACCGGGCCCGCTTCCTGATGGTCACCTCGAAGTTCCCGATGTAGCCCTCGACTTTCTCCACCTCGGAGTAGGTGAGCAGGGTGATGTTGGGGTGTTGGGCGACAGAGACCATCTTCGGGGTGAGGATGCAGGCCGCACAGTCCAGGGTCGGGAAGGTCTTGTCGAGCTTGGCCATGTTGCCGCCGATGGAAGGCTCGCGCTCGACGAGGTACACCTCTTTGCCGGCCTCGGCTATCTTGAGAGCGGCCTCTATGCCGGCGATGCCCCCGCCGACGATGAGCGTCTTCGGGTCGACGGGGACGGTCTTGTCCTCCAGCGGCTCGAGATGGCGGGCCTTGTTCACCGCCGAGTGGACCAGGGCCTTCGCCTTCTGCGTCGCCGCCTCGCCGTCTTCGGTCACCCAGGAGCACTGCTCGCGGATGTTGGCCATCTCCATGAGGTAGGGGTTGAGTCCCGCGTCCTGGCAGGCCCGCTTGAACGTCGGCTCGTGCATGCGCGGCGAGCACGAGGCCACGACGACCCGCTCAAGGCCCTTCTCCTTGATGTCGGCCTTGATCAGGTCCTGACCGGGGTCGGAGCACATGTACTTGTAGTCACGGCTGACGACCACGTCGGGGAGCTCAGCGGCGAACTCCCGCAGGGCGTCCATGTCCACCTTGCCGGCGATGTTCGAGCCGCAGTGGCACACGTAGACGCCTATCTTCGGTCCTGGCAACACATGTCACCTCCGGTTTCTCAGGCGTACTTCTTGAGATGCTTGCCGGCCGGAACGAAACCGCGCCCGAAGCCCATGGCCTTCTCGTCCAGTCCCAGGGCGAAACCGAGGAGCTGGGTGAAGTAGACCACGGGCAGCTTGTAGTCGGTACCGAACCTGCTGTTGATCTTGCCCTGGTAGGCGTCAAGGTTCATCTGGCACATCGGGCAGCAGACGGCGATGAGGTCGGCTCCGCGGACCTGGGCTTCCCTCAGGAGCTGCTCGTTCAGTTCGAGGACGACGTCCTCCTTGGTGGTCATCAGGGCTCCGCCGCAGCATTTCGTCTTGCGGTCGTAGCGGACGACCTCCGCTCCTATGGCCTCGAGGATGTCGTCCATCTCGGTGGGGAACTCCGGGTCGCTGAACTCGTGCCGCGGCCGGGCGATCTGGCACCCGTAGTACGGGGCGACCTTGAGGCCCTCGAGCCTCCTCTTCACCTTCTCCCTGATGCGGTCGAGGCCCACATCATGGTAGATGATGTGCAGGGTGTGCCTGATCTCTACCGGGCCGTCGAGCCGCCGGCCGATGGCCTTCAGGGTCTCCTCCACCTTGGACCGGTAGGGTGCGTCGGTCTCCATCAGGGCGTTCACCCGGTTCAGGGTGACGAAGCAGGAGTTGCAGGCCACGGCCATCGGAAGCCCACGTTCCTGGGTCATGGCCAGGTTCCGGGCCGGCAGGGCGTAGGAGAGAAGGCTGTCGGCGGAGGAAAGCGCGGTCGCCCCGCAGCAGTTCCAGTCGTCAAGCTCTTCGAGGGTGATGCCCAGGACGGCCATGGACTGGACGGTCGAGTCGTGATACTCGCGGGCGGTCGAATGGAGCGAACACCCGGGGAAGAAGACGAAATCGGGCTTCGCTTCTCCGGCTCCCTTGGGCCGTGCGGCGTCCTTGGTCTTCGTCTCGCTCATGCCCCTCCCTCCAATTCGGCGACCTTTTCGTAGAGCTTCCCGATCTCCTTGGCTCCCCTGATGGGCGTGGGCACCGACAGGCTCATCTTGCCCTTGGCGAGCATGCGCAGGCCCAACGGGCCCATCTTGAGGAGGGACAGGGGGTTGGTCCGCAGGGCGAAGCGGATCATGAGGTCGGACTCGTGCATCCGGCCATAGCGCCGCACGGTGTCGGAGAAGGTCTTGTAGAAGGCCGCACTGAGATTCCTGGCCGTCCTGAGAGCGATGGTCCTCAGGGCGTACATGACCTCGGCCATGCTGATGCCCTGCGGGCACCTCACCGTACAGGCATAGCACGAGGCGCAGTACCACATCGTGTCGCTGGCCAGCACTTCGTCTCTCATACCGGCCCTGATCATCTCGATGATCTTGCGCGGCGTCTCCTTCATCTCGTGGCTCAGAGGACACGACGCGGTGCACACCCCGCACTGCATGCAGTTCTTGATTTTGTCGACTCCGGGAAAGGCGTCCAGCTCCTCGAGGAACTTCGCCGGGTCAAAGGCGTCCTGCCGGATGACCTCGAGGGTCTTCGCCTCCGCCTGCTCCACACGTTTCGCCTCCTTCCTTTCGGTCGTTGCGCCTGCAGGGTTCTGACAATTGCCTTCAAGAAGCCAAAACCTTTTGGAATGTTCTAAACAATAAGTGCAGGGCGCCTCCTCCGCGCCCTGTTACGTTACAAGAGTGACAATTCACCAGAGGGCGGCCTTTCCCTCTTTCCCTCGACCAAAAGGTGACTCAGTCGTTCCGCGGGTCGCCCCCCGTCCGGGTCCGGCCGCTGAGACCAAGGCCGGGCCAGTCCGCCCTGGAGACGACACCGGCGGCGGCCAGGACTTCGAGGACGAGGAAGGCTACGACGGCCCCTCCGAGGGCCGTGAAGAGCTGGGGAAGCCTAAGGGCGACGCTCACGGGCGCCGGGACCTGGATGATGTAGAGCACCGCCGTTGACAGGAGAAGGAACTTCACCACCGCCGCCGCCACCGCGGCGAGATAGACGTTGACCTTCCGGCCGTAGCCGAAGATGAAGGCCAGGACCGCGTTGCCGGCCATGATGAAGGGGACGGCCGGGGCGAGGACCGGCTTGAGGACTCCCAGGAACAGGGCTGTCACCGGGGTCAGAAGGCCGATGGCCGCGGCCCCCCAGGGTCCGATCAACACCGAGCCGATGAGCAGGACCGCGTTGATGGCCGGGCCGGTGACGGCCTGCCCGAGCCGCACGCTCTGGAAGACGAGGGCGAGGGCCAGGAGCAGGGCGGCCCTCGTCAGCCACCTCAGGTTCGTGTTCATCTCCACACCTCTCCCGCCGCCCCCGTCCGTCCCCTCCGCTGCCGGAGGGCTCAGCGTGACGGAGGCGGAGCAGTCTCAGCCGCGGGCGCCCCGCGGGCCGGCTTCCTCCTCGGTCTCGGTCCCGCTGAAGCCGGTCAGGGCCGTCCGGACGAAGACCCCCGGCAGGGACCCGAGCCTGCCGGTCATGGCGCCGAGGCGGTCGGTGTCTCCGTCCACGATGAGGGCGATGACGGCCACCCCGCGCTCCCGGTAGGGGACACCCATGCGGCCGACGATGAGCTCGCTGTAGCCGGAGAGGACCTCCTGCACCGCCGCGGCAGACCTCTCACGGTCGGTCACGACGATGCCGACGACACCGATGCGCCTGTCCGCCTCCCGCCTCGCGCCCGTCACTCCGCACACCTCCCCGCGCGTCCACGGACCGGCACGAAGGAGGGGCCCTCCCCGTCAGGGAGAGGACCCCTCATCACCTGCACCACTCGTCCGGCCGGCCCGGGCGCGGACCGCACCCGGCTCGACGCGGGCCCGCACGCGGCCCACCTCACCGCCGGACCTGGAGCCTCTCCCTCGGCGCCAGCCTCAGCCTCGCCTCAGGACCTTCCCGCTATTCACTTTTCCACACCCGGGTCCTCGGCTCCTCCGGGCAGGACCCGAATGATCGGCTCCTCCGGGACTCCCCCGGGCAGGCTTCAGACCCGCTTCCTCGGCGTGTAGTGGGTGTGAAGGAGCTCGTGCGACTTCTCGCCGAGGGGCTCACCGAGATACTCCTCGTAGAGCTTCTTGATGGCCGGGTTCTCGTGCGACTTCCGGATGGGGAGACGCTTGTCCTCACGGTAGATGGCTTCGATGCGCCGCTCCCGGACCTCGTTCGTCGTCCGGATGGGCTGACCGCCGCCGCCGATGCACCCGCCGGGGCAGGCCATGATCTCGATGAAGTGGTAGTCGCCCTCCCCCCGGGCCACCTTCTCCATGAGGGTCCTGGCGTTCGCCAGCCCGTGGGCCACGGCCACGTTGAGCTTCACGCCGTCGAGGTCCACGGTGGCCTCCTTGATGCCGGCCATCCCGCGGACGGCCACGAAGTCGAGCTCCTTGAGCTCCTTCTTTGTGACGAGCTCGTAGGCCGTCCGGAGGGCCGCTTCCATCACCCCGCCGGTGGCCCCGAAGATGGCCCCCGCGCCGGTCGAGACGCCGAGAGGATCGTCGAACTCCTCCTCCTCAAGCTTCTCGAAGTCTATGCCGGCCTGCCGGAACATCCTCCCGAGCTCCCTCGAGGTCAGGACCACGTCGACGTCCCGGTAGCCGCTCGAGTTCATCTCCGGGCGTGCGGCCTCGAACTTCTTGGCCGTGCAGGGCATGACGGACACGACGAAGATGTCGGCCGGGTCGAGGCCGAACTTCTCGGCGTAGTACGTCTTCGCCAGCGCGCCGAACATCTGCTGGGGCGACTTGCAGGTCGAGACGTTCGGCAGGAGCTCCGGGAAGAAGTGCTCGATGAACTTCACCCAGCCCGGACTGCAGGAGGTGAGGAGCGGCAGGGGACCGCCGGTCTCGAGCCGGTGAATGAGCTCCGAGCCCTCCTCCATGATGGTGAGGTCGGCCGTGAAGTCGGTGTCGAACACCCGGTCGAAGCCGAGCCGGCGGAGCGCGGCCACCATCTTCCCCGTGACCAGCGTTCCGGGCGGCAGGCCGGCCTCCTCACCGAGGGTGGCCCGGATGGCCGGGGCCGTCTGGACCACCACGTGCTTGGACGGGTCGCCGAGAGCCTCCCAGACCTGCTCGGTGTCATCCTTCTCGGTGATGGCCCCCGTCGGGCAGGCGTGGATGCACTGTCCGCACAGGGCGCAGACGACATCGATCATGTCGCTGTCGTAGGCGGGAACGACGACGGTCTCGTGCCCGCGGTAGGCGGGCCAGAGGGCGGCCACGCCCTGCACCTTCTCACACGTGTAGACACAGCGCCGGCAGACGACGCACTTGGACGGGTCCCGGATGAGGGCCGGCGTTGACGTGTCCTTCGGGTGGTCCTTGAGCTTGCGCTCGAAGCGCACCTGCCGGACGCCGAGCTCCTCCGCGAGGGCCTGGAGTTCGCACTTCATGTTCCTGGCGCACTCCAGGCAGTTCTCCGGATGCCGGGAGAGCATCAGCTCGACGATGACCCGCCGCGCCTCCCTTACGGCCGGGGTGTTCGTCCGGACGACCATCCCGTCGGCCACCGGAAAGGCGCAGGCGGCCTGAAGAGTCCTGGACTTCTCGACCTCCACCACGCAGACCCGGCAGACCCCCTTGACCTCCTGGTCCGGATGGTGGCAGAGGGTCGGGATGCGGACCCCGGCCCGCTCCGCCGCCTGGAGGATGGTGCTCCCCGACGGAACGGTCACCTCGATGCCGTCTATCGTTACCTTGACCTCAGGCACGGCCTCATACCCCCTTCCCGGCCGCCGGGGTCGCCGCCGGAGCCGCAAGGTCCCGGCAGGTCCCCGTCGGGCAACGCTTTTCTTTGATGTGGGCGTCGTACTCCTCGCGGAAGTACTTCAAGGTGGTCATGATGGGGACCGGAGCGGCCTGCCCGAGCGGGCAGAGGCACGCCATGGTCATCGTCCTGGCCAGGGCCTCGAGGTTGTCGAGGTCCTTCTCTCCGGCCCTGCCTGTGGCGATCCTGGTCATGATGTCGTGGATGCGCATCGTGCCCTCCCGGCAGGGGACACACTTCCCGCATGACTCGTGCTCGAAGAACCGGGCGAAGACGCGTGCGATGTCCACGATGCAGTGGGTGTCGTCCATGATGAGCAGGGCTCCCGAGCCCAGAGCCGAGCCCGCCTTGGCCAGTTCGTCGTAGTCCATGGGGACGTCGAGCAATTCGGCCGGGAGGCACCCGCCCGAGGTGCCGCCCGTCTGGGCCATCTTGAAGGCCCGTCCGCCCGGGATGCCGCCGCCGATGCCGAAGACGATCTCCCGCAGGGTGATACCCATCGGGACCTCGATGAGGCCCTCGCTCACGATGTCCCCGGTCAGGGTGAAGACCTTCGTGCCCGGCGACCCCTCGGTCCCGAACCCGCGGTACCACTCGGCCCCGTTGAGGATGATCGGGGCGACGTTGGCCAGGGTCTCGACATTGTTGATGACCGTCGGCTTGCCGAACAGACCACGCTCGGTCGGGTAGGGCGGCTTCAGGCGCGGTTCGCCGCGACGCCCCTCGAGCGACTCGAAGAGGGCCGTCTCCTCACCGCAGACGTAGGCGCCCGCCCCGACGCGCACCTCGACGTCGAAGGCGAACTCGGTCCCGAAGACCCCGTCGCCCAGGAAGTTCATCTTCCTGGCCTGCTTTATGGCTTCTTCCAGCCGCTCGATGGACAGGGCGTACTCGCCGCGGATATAGATGTAGCCCTTCCGGGCCCCGACGGCATACCCGGCGATGGCCATTCCCTCGAGGACGGCGTGGGGGTCCCCCTCGAGGATGAGCCGGTCCTTGAAGGTCCCCGGCTCGCCCTCGTCGGCGTTGCAGACGATGTACTTGACGTCCCCTTGGGCCTTGGCGGCGAACTCCCACTTGAGACCTGTCGGGAAGCCCGCTCCGCCCCGGCCCCGGAGACCCGAGGCCTTCAGCTCGGCGACGACCTCGGCGGGCTTCATCTCGGTGAGGGCCTTGCCGAGGGCCTCGTAGCCGCCGTGGGCGATGTACTCCTCTATGGACTCAGGGTCGATGACGCCGCAGTTGCGGAGGACGATGCGCTGCTGACCGCGGAAGAAGTCCACCTGCGGCACCGTCTGGACCGCCTTCTCGGCCTCCTCCCGGTAAAGGAGCCTCTCCAGGCGCCTTCCCTTGAGAAGGTGCTCCCTCACCAGCTCCGGCACGTCGTCCGGAGTCACCCGGCAGTAGAGGACACCCTCGGGGTAGACGACCACGGTGGGCCCCTGCTCGCAAAGACCGAAGCAGCCGGTCTCGACGACCTTGACCTCGTCGGCCAATCCGACCTCTTCCAGCTCGTTCAAGAGGCGCTGCCGGACGGCCTGGCTGCCCTTGAGGGAGCAGTTCGTGCCGGCGCAGACAAGAACGTGCGCACGGTAAAACCTCATGCTCAACCCTCCCGTCGTCTACCTGTACTCCTGGAGCACGGCCACCACGGTCTCGGGGGTCAGGTTGCCGTAGACGCGGTCACCGATCATGACCGCCGGCGCGACCCCGCAGACCCCGAGACAACTCACCTTCTCCAGGGTGAAGAGCCCGTCGGGCGTCGTCTCGCCGAACGAGATTCCCAGTTCACGCACCAGGGTGTCGATAACCTCCTGGGCCCCCTGGACGTGACAGGGAGCGCTCTCACAGACCCGGACCGTGTACTTCCCCTTCGGTTTCGTGTAGAGCAGCGAGTAGAACGTGGCCACCCCGTAGACCTGGCTCAGGGAGAGCCCGAGCCCCAAGGCCACCCGCTCGAGGGCCTCCTGCGGCAGATAGCCCACGGCGTCCTGGACCTCGCGGAGGACGGGCAGGAGAGCCCCCTCCCGGCCCTTGTGGCGGGCCACGATCTCGTCGACGCGACCCAGGTCGACCGCTCCTTCGTGTTCTCTGGCCATCGGTTTCACCTCCCCGGTGGTCTGGAGCCCGGCCTCTAGTCGGCCGCCTTCTCCCGCCTCGGGAGGTAGCTGCCCCGGGGCGTGTACGTGGTGTGCAGGAGCTCGTGGGACTTGTGCCCGAGCGGCTCGCCCAGGAACTCCTTGTAGAGGGCGATGATCGACGGGTTCTCGTGCGACTTGCGGATGGTCATCCGCTCGTCCGCCGTGTAGATGCCCTCGATGCGCTTCTGCCTGACCTCGAGGTTGGTCGGGATGGGCTGACCGCCGCCGCCGATGCAGCCGCCGGGGCAGGCCATGATCTCGATGAAGTGCCAGTCCCCCTCGCCGGCCCTGACCTTGTCCAGGACCTTCTTGGCGTTGGCCAGACCGTGGGCCACGGCCACCCTGACCTCCGTGCCGTCAAGGTCGACGGAGGCCTCCTTCACGCCCTCGAGACCGCGCACCGCTTCGAACTCGACCCTCGGGAGGGTCTTCTTCGTCACGACCTCGTAGGCCGTCCTGAGAGCGGCCTCCATGACCCCGCCGGTCGCACCGAAGATGACGGCCGCACCCGTCGACTCACCCAGCGGGTCGTCGTACGGCTCCTCCGGTAGCTCGTCGAAGACGATACCGGCCTCCTTGAGCATACGCCCGAGCTCGCGCGTGGTCAGGGCGGCGTCGACGTCGACAAGCCCGCTGTCCCGCATCTCCGGCCGCTTGCACTCGAACTTCTTCGCGGTGCAGGGCATGACGGAGACGTGGTAGATCTTCGCGGGGTCCAGACCCACCTTCTCGGCGTAGTAGGTCTTGATGACCGCCCCGAACATCTGCTGAGGCGACTTGCAGGTGGAGAGGTTCGGGAGAAGGTCGGGGTAGAAGTGCTCGATGAACTTTATCCACCCCGGACTGCACGAGGTTATCATCGGCAGGGTCCCGCCCTTGGTGAGACGCTGGATGAGCTCGTGCCCCTCCTCCATGATGGTCAGGTCGGCCGCGAAGTCGGTGTCGAAGACGGTGTCGGCGCCGAGCCTCCTGATGGCGGCGACCATCTTGCCGGTGACGATGCTTCCCGGAGGCAGGCCGTAGGTCTCGCCGAGCGCGACCCGCGTGGCCGGGGCCGTCTGGAAGACCACGTGCCTGTCCGGGTCGGCCAGGGCGGCCCACACCTCCTCGGTGGAGTCCCGTTCGTAGAGGGCACCCGTCGGGCAGACGAGTATGCACTGCCCGCAGTTGACGCAGACCGTGTCCCCGAGCTGGTCCCCGAAAGCCGGGCCGATGACCGTCTCGAAGCCGCGGCCCACCGGCCCGATGGCCTTGACCCCCTGGACCTTCTCGCAGATGCTGACGCACCGCCGGCACAGGATACACTTGTTCGGGTCCCGCACGATGGCGGCACTGGAGCTGTCGACGGGGTTGACGGTCCTGGCGCCCGCGAAGCGGTTCTCGCGGATGCCCATGGACTCCGCCAGGGACTGCAGCTCGCAGTTGAGGTTCCGGACGCAGGTGGGACATTCGGTATGGTGGTCGGAAAGAATCAGCTCCACCGTCGTCATCCGGGCCCTGCGGACCGCGGGGGTGTTCGTCCGGACGACCATACCCTCACGCACCGGGGTGACGCAGGCGGCCTGGAGAGTCCTGGCCCCCTCGACCTCGACCACGCAGACGCGGCAGGCGCCGAACTCGTGTATGTCCTCGAGATAGCAGAGGGTCGGTATGTGTATCCCCAGCTTCTCGGCGGCCCGGAGAATGGTCGTCCCGGCCTCTACCTCGACGGGCAGTCCATCGATGGTCAGTTTGACCAGAGCCATTTCCTCACTCCCCGTTCGGTAAGGTCTCCCTCGCGCGAGGCTCAGTCCTCCTTCACGTCACAGCGAAGGCAGCGGGCGGCCTCCGCGAGGGCCATACCGGCCGTGTACCCGAGCTCGACCTCGGTGAAGTCGGTCGTCCTCTGCTCGACCGGGACGCACGGCACCGGTCGCCGCGGCGTCTCCTCCTCGATGGGTTCGGCCGTGAGCTTCCGCACGACCTCGACCGGCCGGTAGAGGACTCCGTCACCGCCCAGGTACTTGTCGATGGCCTCCGCGGCACGTTTCCCGGCCGCGATGGCCTCTATCACCGTGTCCGGCCCGGTCACGCAGTCGCCGCCGGCGAAGACGCCGTCCATCCCGGTGGCACAGGTCTTCTCGTCGGCGACGAACGTCCCGCGCCGGCCTGTCTCCAGGCCGTCCTGCTCGAGGCCGGCGGTCTCGACGGCCTGTCCGATGGCGGTGATGATGACGTCGGCCTCGACGATGAAGTCAGACCCTTCCCTCGGCACGGGGCGGCGGCGGCCGGACCGGTCGAACTCCCCGAGGTCGGCCTCGAGGCACTCAAGGCCTCCCACCTTGCCGCCGCGGGTGATGACCCGCTTCGGGATGACGAGGGTCCGGATCTCGACGCCTTCCCGCTCGGCCTCCTCGATCTCCTCCTTGAGGGCCGGCATCTCGGTCCGGGTCCGGCGGTAGAGGAGGGTGACCTTCCTGGCCCCGAGTCTGAGGCTCGAGCGCGCCGCGTCGATGGCCGCGTTGCCGCCGCCGACGACCAGCACGGCGCGTCCCTTGAGACTCTCGGCCTCGCCGAGGTTGACTTGGCGCAGGAACGTCACGGCGTCATAGACGCCCTCGGCGTCCTCGCCGGGCACGCCGAGCTTCTGACCCTTGTGGGCTCCGACGGCGAGGAACACCGCGTCATGCTTCCTGCGGAGCTCGGTCAGGGAGATGTCCTTGCCCACCCTGACCCCCGTCTTGAAGACGACGCCGAGGTCCTCGATCATCTTGATCTCACGCCGGAGGGTCTTCTTCGGCAGGCGGTACTCCGGGATGCCCGCAGCCAGCATGCCGCCGATGACCGGGAGAGCCTCGTAGACCGTCACCTGGTAGCCGAGCCGGGCAAGATAGGTGGCGCACGTCAGGCCGGCCGGTCCGGACCCGACCACAGCGACCTTCTCCGACTTGGTCTCGGCCTTGGGCGGAAGACCGAACTCACCGTCGCTGGAGACCGGGTACTCGGCCACGAAGCGCTTGAGGGCCCTGATGGCGACCGGGGCGTCGAGCTGCCCGCGGCGGCACTTGGCCTCACAGGGGTGATGGCAGACGCGGCCACAGACCATCGGCAGAGGGTTGTCCAGCCGGACCACGGCGTGCGCTTCGGCGAACCTTCCCTGCCGGGCCAGGTCGACGTAGAGGGGCACGTCCACCCCGGCCGGACACGAGTTCTGGCACGGGGAGGTGAAGAGCGAGGCGCAAACCGACGCCGGGCACTTCTTCTCCCGTATGTGCTTGTCGTACTCCTCACGGAAGTAGCGGATGGTCGAAAGGACCGGGTTGGGGGCCGTCTGCCCCAGCCCGCAGAGGGCCGTGGCCTTGATCTGCTCACCGAGCTCGACGAGGAGCTCCACGTCCCCCTCGCGGCCTTCTCCGTGGGTGATGCGGTCGAGGATCTCGAGCATCCGCTTGGTGCCGATGCGGCACGGGGCGCACTTGCCGCAGGACTCTTCCTGGACGAACTCGAGGAAGAACTTGGCCAGGTCGACCATGCAGGTGTCCTCGTCCATGATGATGAGGCCGCCCGACCCGACGATGGTGCCGAGTTCGGCCAGTGACTCGTAGTCGACAGGGGTGTTCAGGTACTCCCGCGGGATGCATCCGCCCGACGGCCCGCCCGTCTGGGCGGCCTTGAACGGCTTGTCGTCCACGAGGCCCCCGCCGAGGTCGTAGACGATCTCGCCGAGGGTCATCCCCATGGGGACCTCCACAAGACCGGTGTTCCGCACCTTGCCGGCGAGGGCGAAGACCTTCGTGCCCTTGGACCTCTCGGTCCCCATGGAGGCGAACCACTCGCCGCCGCGCAGGATTATCGGCGGGATGTTGGCCCAGGTCTCCACGTTGTTGATGTTGGTCGGCTTGCCCCAGAGGCCGGCGGTCGCCGGGAACGGCGGACGCGGACGCGGTTCGCCCCGCCGCCCCTCGATGGAGGCCATGAGAGCCGTCTCCTCACCGCAGACGAAAGCGCCGGCGCCGACCCGTATCTCGACGTCGAAGTCGAACCCGAGACCGAAGATGTCCTTGCCCAGGAACCCGTACTCCCGGGCCTGCGCTATGGCGTGCTCGAGCCGCTCGACGGCGAGCGGGTACTCGGCGCGGACGTAGATGTAGCCCCGGTCGGCCCCGATGGCGTAGCCGCAGATGGCCATCCCCTCGATGACGGTGTGCGGGTCGCCCTCGAGGATGCTCCGGTCCATGAAGGCCCCGGGGTCACCCTCGTCCGCGTTGCAGACGACGTACTTGGGCCTGCCGGGAGCCTTCGCGGCGAACTCCCACTTCAGACCTGTGGGGAAGCCCGCGCCCCCGCGGCCGCGGAGACCGGACTTCTTGACCTCCTCGATGACCTCCTGAGGGGTCATCTTGCTCAAAGCCTTGCCGAGCGCGGCGTAACCCTCACGGGCGATGTACTCCTCGATCACGAGCGGGTCGATGACGCCCGTGTTCCGGAGGGCGACACGCGTCTGCCGGCGGAAGAAGTCTATGTCGTCGTACTTCGGCAGAGGCTCCTCGGCACCGGGGAGGGTGTAAAGCAGGCGCTTCACCACCCGGCCCTTGAGCAGATGTTCCTCGGCGATTAAAGGCGCGTCTTCCGGCTTCACCTTGCGGTAGAAGACGCCCTCGGGATAGACCACGATGACCGGCCCGAGGTCGCACGGCCCCATGCACCCGGTCTCGACGATGCGGACTTCGTTCTCTATCCCCAGGTCCTTGACAGCCTTGACCAGGGCCTCCTCGACGGCTTGACAGCCCGAGGAGATGCAGCCCGCACCGGCGCAGACCAGAACGTGGGCCCTCTGTACGGCCATGATCTCCCCTCCCTCTCTGTTGCGGTCAGGTGCCGGCCTAGGACGACGTCCCGACGACCCACTCACCGACGACCTGGTCGTTGACCACGTGCTGGGCGACGATCCGCCGGGCCCGCTCGGCGTCGACACGCCCGTAGGTGACCTTCGGCTGACCCGGCTTGATGACGTCGACCAGAGGCTCCTTGTCACAGAGCCCGACACAACCCGTCTGGGTCACGGTGACCGTGCCCAGGTCCCTCTTGGCGAGCTCGTCGAGGATCGCGGCCATGACCTCACGCGCCCCGGCCGCGATACCGCAGGTCCCCATGCCGACGACGATCTTGGTCTCCGCCTCGCCTTCCCTTGCGGCGAGCGCTTTCTTGGCCTGCTCCCTGATCTTGGCAAGCTCCTCGAGCGACTTGACCATGCTCTCCCCTCCCGCTCCGTTCCTAGTTGCTCAAAGCACGATCTCCCGCCGGCTCGGTCCTGGTGCCGGCACCTGTGGTCCGGCCGGTGTCCGACACTTCCCGGATCTTCGCCCCGATGTAGTCCCGCACGAAGGCGAAGACGGCGGGATTGCCCAGGCCGACCCCGTCGAGGCGGCTCCTAAGGTCGGCCGCAGAGACCCTGAACTCGCGACCGTCACGCACATGAACGTAATCGAGGTCCAAGGTCGGGTTGGCGGCCATGAGGCAGGCCAGGGTCAGGGCCATGTCGCCGAGGGGCGGCCTGTCTACATGCCCCGACCTGAAGGTGACCAGGACCCTGGTGCCTTCACCCGGCCTGGAGTCGACCGTGAGACTCCCCCCGCTCTGGCGGGCCGCCAGGGCGAGAAGAGGCAGGCCGAGACCGACAGGTCTCGTCCGGCGGGTGGTGACGAAGGGGTCGGTGGCGGCTCTGGCGACGTCCGGGGGCATCCCGCGGCCGTTGTCGACTATCTCGACCGTCAGGAGGTCGCGCTCCGTGTCCTCGGTGACCGTGACGGCGACACGGGTCGCGCCGGCTTCGATGGAGTTCTGCACGATATCCAGAACGTGTAGCGCGATCTCCTTCACCCTCCGCCTCCTCTCCCTTCGGACCTGTCAGCTCAGCAGAGGCCCGGCTCAACCGCTCCTGCGGTAGCGGGCCAGGACGGCCGGCACGCGGTCGGGCTTCAGCCGGGCGTGGACATCGTCGTTGATCATGACCACGGGCCCGAGACCGCAGGCCCCGAGGCACCGCACGACGTCGAGGGAGAACTCCCCGTCGTCGGTCGTGTCGCCCGCCTTGACGCCCAGCTCGCTCTCCAGACGTTCGAGCACCCGCTGAGCGCCTCGCACGTAGCAGGCCGTGCCGTTGCACGTCGCAATCCGGTTGCGCCCCTTCGGCTTCATGGAGAAGAGGGCGTAGAAACTCACGACACCGTGGACGTCGACCACCGGGACCCCCAGGCGCTCGGCGACGCGGCTCAGGACCTCCTCCGGCAGGTAGCCGACATCCTCCTGGATCTCGTGCAGGATGTTGATGAGGGAGCCCGGCTCAGCGTCGTACCTGTCGACGATCCGGTCGATCGTCTCGGCCACGTCTTCCGGCAAGGGTTCCCCGGGCACGATCTTCGGCCTTGCGGCTTCACTGCAGAGAGCGTCAGCGCCAGTCATTTCCTTTCCTTCGCCTCCCTCCGTTGTCAAAAGTCCAGCTCGACCTTACGGCCTCCGCGTCCGGCCACCGCCGCCCGGAACTCGTCCAACGTCGGACGGGCCAGGTGAAGGCGCGTCCGGGCCGGCCCGAGTTCGGTCAGGCGGTGCGCGTCGGAGGACGAGACGAGCGTCCATCCTTCCAGCGACGGAAAACCGCCCGCGGTCTCCGCC
>CAJXZV010000028.1 GCA_913063835.1 uncultured Eubacteriales bacterium | reverse complement strand
CTCCCGACGGCCGGCTCGGCTCGACGCCGACAGAGGAAGAGCAGCAGAGGGCGGAGGCCGCCGTGGAGGAGGGGCTCGCCCGCGTCCGCCTCGAGGTCGTCGGGCTCGCCCTGCTCACCCTCGCCGCGGGAGCGGGGGCGGCGTGCGCTCTGGCCGGCAGGAACAGGAAGGACACGGCCCTGGCCTTCCTGCCCTTCGCCGCGGCCGCCCTCGGCGAGCTCTGGCTCTTCACCCTCCCCGGCCTCGGCGCACCCGGCCTCGGCATAGCCCTGAAGTCGGCCGCGGCCATGGCCGAGGCGGCGGTCTTGTCCGCGCTCATCGTCGTCTGGGCGCGCCGGCGGCGGCCGTCCGTTTCCGGCCCTCTCGCTCCAGACGCGCCGCGCCCCGCCCACCGGCGGCCACGCGACGCGGTCAGAGAGACCCTCTTCGCCGCCGCGCTCTCGGCGGCCGTCATGGCGCCCCGCTTCGGCCTCTACTTCTACTGCCGCGAGATCTGGGCCAAGGCCCCCATGATCGTCCTCGTCGTCGGCCTCTTCCTCCTGGCCGAGAGGCGGAGCACACAGGAGGCGGGGCTCAGGCCGATACCGGCCGGAAGGCTGGCCCTGGTCGCCGCGGCCGGGCTCCTGGCCTTCCGCCTGACGACCGGCCTCACGAACGCCCTCTACTTCGCTGCCTTCGCCGACGTCACCGGGACGAGCTTCGCCTGGTGCCACTGGGAGCCGTGGTGGCGGGCGGTCGGGTTCGCGCACTACCCGCTGGCCCCGTGGCCGGGCTGGTTCCCTGTCGTGGACGTCACCGACTTCTTCTTCGGGAACTTCGCCGAGGAGCTCTTCTTCCGCGGCTACCTCCTGTGGCGGCTCCAGAGGGCCATGGGATGGTGGCCGGCCCTCGCGGTCCAGGCCTTCCTCTTCGGCCTCTTCCACGTCAACTACGACCTCTTCCCCTTTGACCTCTGGCCCATGGTCGGGTACGTGCTCATGGCCACGGCCTTCGGGGTCCTGATGGGTCTCCTCCTGCGCTGGAGCGGCAGTCTTCTCGTGCCGGCGCTCGTCCACCCGCTCTCGAACCTGGGGGTCCTGTGGGTCGGGGTCACGTGGGAAGGCTTCCGGGGAGGCTGGCACACCGTCCCCCTCTACTACCTCCTGCAGGTGGCCGTCGGCCTGGCCGTCATCCCCCTCGTCCTGCGGGCGGCCGCCTCATGGTCCGACCGGCGGGCCAGGCGGGCCGCCGACCGCCGCCGGGCGCGGGAGGGCTGGGTCGAGGTCCGCCATTAGACGCGGCACCCGGCCGCGCCCCGCGGCGCACCACCCCCTTCCCCTCCCCCCCTCGGGACCTCAGTCTGACAGCCCCTCGAGCTCGCGGTAGACCTCCCTCTCGCTCGAGAAGACAAGACCCTCCTTGAAGGCCCGGACCCCCTCCGCGCCGACGGCGGCCAGGAACTCGTCTTCGGACATCGCCTTCAGGACCTTGAGGAGGATGAGGTCCTTGACCGGCTCGGTCACGTCGCCGGCGTAGAGGACGAGTCTGCCGTCCTCGAACCTGACCGTGCGCCGGGTGTGGTAGGGGCACATCTGTTCGCGGTCAACATGTCTCATCTCGACGCGGTCCGACGAGAAGGCCGTTATCTCCCAGTCGCGGAGCTCGGCGGCCAGGGAGCGGCGGCCGAGGCCGACCAAGTCCGGCTCGGCCTCCTTCTTGAACACGTCCACGCACCCGCACTTCTCGTAGACATAGGTCCTCACGACGACGGCGCCGGGGGCGACGACCTCCGTCGGGTCGCCGTCGAGCTCTTCCGGCAGGAGGGCCTCGGCCTCCGAGGCTTCCGTCCCCGTCCGGTCGGCCGGGGCCGGGCTGGCGGTCCGCACGCCCAGAAGGCGCCAGAAGGCCGAGAAGGCAGGGCCCGACGCAGAGCCGGCCAGCCCGAGGTAGTAGCCCAGACCGGCCAGGCCGGCGCCGAGGAGCACCAGGGCGACCGCGCCGGCGAGAAGGCGGCGGCCGAAGCTGGGCCGCCTCGAGTAGGGTCCGTCCAAGGGCACCATCCCCCGACTCTGCCAGTTCAGGAACAGTATGGCCGGGTGCGGGGGAACCTACTCGGTGCGCCGGCCCGGCGGGGCGTCCGGAGGGAGCGGGGGGAGCCGGCCCGTCGGACGGCGGACGTATGGTGCGGGCTATTCGCGGGGTGGCGGGCCGGTCGGCCGCCGGGCGGGCACCACAGGGTGGCCGCGGCCCGTCAGGTCTGGAAGTCGGCGTTGGAGTAGACGTTCTGCACGTCCTCGTGGTCCTCGAGGGCCTCGATGAGGGCCAGGCACTTCTCGGCCGTCTCGCCCGTCAGGGGGACGGTGCTCTGCGGGACCATGGCCGGCTCGGCCTGCGCCACGGTGACCCCGGCGCTCTTCAAGGCCTCGACGACGGGCTCGAGGTCGGACGGAGCGGTGAGGATCTCGTAGGCGTCACCCTCGTCCTTGATGTCCTCCGCCCCCGCCTCGAGGGCCAGCAGCATGAGGTCGTCCTCGGAGATGGAGTTGTCCTCCTTGGCGACGATGATGGAGCCCTTCTTCTTGAACATCCAGGCGACACACCCGGCCTCGCCGAGGTTGCCGCCGTGACGGGTGAAGAGGTGGCGTATCTCCTGGGCCGTGCGGTTGCGGTTGTCGGTCATCAGCTCGACCATGACCGCGGCGCCGCCCGGACCGTAGCCCTCGTAGACGAACTCCTCGTAGGTGGCGCCTTCGTCGAGCTCGCCCGTGCCCTTGAGGATGGCCCGCTGGATGTTCTCCATGGGCATGTTGGCGGCTCGGGCCTTCTCTATGGCCAGACGAAGACGGAAGTTCGCGTCGGGGTTCCCCCCGCCCTCACGGGCGGCGGAGATGAGCTCCCGACCGAGCTTGGTGAAAAGAGCACCCTTCTTGGCGTCCACGGCGGCCTTGCGCCGCTTGATGTTGGCCCACTTCGAATGGCCGGCCATGACTCCCTACCTCCGTCTTCCTCAGGCCTCAGGCGGTCGGTGCGCCGAAGGCCGGCGGTCGGTGCGCCGCGCCCGCGGCGCCCAGGCCCTTAATCCGTCCAGAGGTCTTCCATACTGAGGTACCTTTCTCCTGTGTCGGGCAGAACGGTCACGACGACCCGCCCCCTTCCCAGGCGGCGGGCGACCTCGAGCGCCGCCCGGACCGCCGCGCCGGAGGAGAGGCCGCAGAGAAGACCCTCCTCACGCGCGAGCCGGCCGGTCATCTCGCGGGCCTCCTCGTCGCCGACGGTCACGACCTCGTCGATGACCCCGCGGTCGAGGACGGCCGGCACGAAGCCGGCCCCGATGCCCTGGATGGCATGGGGTCCGGGCCGCCCTCCCGAGAGGACCGGGGACGAGGCCGGTTCGACGGCGACGACCTGGACCCCCGGGCACGCGCGGCGCAGGACCTGCCCCACCCCGGTGAGGGTGCCGCCCGTGCCCACCCCGGCGACGAAGGCGTCCACGCGCGGGCCGAGCGCGGCCAGGATCTCGCGGGCGGTCGTGCGCCGGTGGACCTCCGGGTTGGCGGGGTTGGAGAACTGGTCAGGCATGTACCAGGAAGGGTCGTCCCGCGCAAGCTCCGCCGCCCGCCGCACGGCTCCGGCCATGCCCTCCGCCGCGGGCGTGAGCTCGACCCGGGCGCCGTAGGCCCTGAGGAGCCGCCTGCGCTCGAGACTCATGTTCTCCGGCATGACCAGGACCAGCCGGTAGCCCTTGACGGCCGCCACGAGGGCCAGTCCCACCCCGGTGTTGCCGCTCGTGGGCTCGACGATGGTGCCTCCCGGGCGGAGCAGGCCCTCCGCCTCGGCCGCCTCGACCATGGCCAGGGCGACCCGGTCCTTGACGCTCCCGCCCGGGTTCCGACCCTCGACCTTGGCCCAGACGGAGGCCCCCGAGGAGCCGGAGAGGCGCTCGAGCCGCACCATCGGGGTCCGCCCGACGGCGGCGAGGATGGTCCGGTGGCACTTCACCGCCAACAGAATCCCCTCCCCCGTCCCCACGGCTGAAGTCTTTCCCGGGACGCGGCGGAAGGCAAGAGGGCCGGGGCCTAGAAACGTCCCGGCGAGGCCCGCGGACCGGCAGTTCAACGGACATGGGCCCGACTCCTGGAGGCCGCATGAACGGGGATGAGGTCGATGGGACGGCGTCCGAGCCACGACCGGAGCGACGGCACGGAGGCGCCCCGTCGGAGCCGGGACGAGACCGGCAAGACGGACGTCTGCGAGGTCTTCGAGGCTCACGAGGCCGCCGTCAGCGCGGCCCGGAAGGCCATGCTCCCCGCGGCCGTCGTCTCGGCCCTGGCCGACACTTTCCGCGCCCTCGGGGACCCGACGCGCGTCCGCATCCTCCACGCCCTGTCCGGGCGGGAGCTATGCGTGTGCGACCTGGCCGCCCTGCTCGGCATGACCTCCTCGGCCGTGTCCCACCAACTGCGGCTCCTGCGCCACCTGAGGCTCGTCAGGCCGCGGAAGTCCGGGCGCATGGTCTACTACTCCCTCGACGACGAGCACGTCGTCGACCTCTTCCGGCGGTGCCTCGAGCACGTCACCCACTCCGGGCAGGCGGCCGGCTCCGGCGCCGGCGACCACGGCCGCCCCGGGGAAGGCGAGGACCACCGCCGGCGCTGACCCGGTTCACTCCCTGCCCCCGAGCAGGCGCAGGGCGTTGGCGATGACGAGGACCGTGTTGCCGGTGTCGGCCAGGACCGCCAGCCACAGGGGCAGGAAGCCGGCCGCGGCGAGGACCAAGGCCGCGGCCTTCACGCCCAGGGCCAGCCCGATGTTCTGCCGGATGACCCCGACCGTCCGCCGCCCCAGCCGCAGGGCGAAGCAGACCTGCCGCAGGTCGTCGTTCATCAGGGCGATGTCCGCCGCTTCGATGGCCTGGTCCGTCCCTGCCGCCCCCATGGCGATGCCGACCGAGGCCGCGGCCAGGGCCGGAGCGTCGTTGACCCCGTCGCCGACCATGGCCAGGGGCCCGGCCTCGGCCGCCAGGGTGCGCACGGCGGCCGCCTTGTCCTGCGGCGACAGCCCGGCCCGGTAGCCGTCAAGGCCCAGGTGTTCAGCTACCGAGGAGGCCGTCGCCGGGTTGTCCCCGGTCAAGAGGTACAGGCGGCCCACCCCCGCCCGCCTGAGGCCCTCCACGGCCTCTGCCGCCTCCTCCCTCACGGTGTCGCTCACGGCGATGAGCCCGAGGACCCGGTCGCTCGTCCCGACGTAGACGACCGTGTTCCCCCGCTCCTCGAGGGCCCGGGCGGCCACGGCCAGGGGGCCGGGCGTGACGCCGAGGTCCTGCTCGAAAAGGGCCAGGCTTCCCACGTAGTGGTTCCGTCCCTCGACCCTGGCCTTGGCCCCCCTCCCGGGGATGGACTCCAGGTTGCGGACCTCGGGCGGGGCCGCGGGAGGGCCCGTGCCCGCGCCGGACCCCGCGGCAGGGCCCGCACCCGGGCCGGACCCGGCGGAGCCGCCCCCGGCCGGGACGAGAGCGCGCCGGGCCGCCTCGCGGCGTATGGCGCCGGCCACAGGGTGTTCAGACCGCCACTCCACCGCCGCGGCCAGCCTGAGGACCCCCTCTTCGGTCAGGCCGTCCGAGGTGACGATGTCGCTCACCTCCGGGCGCCCGGCGGTGAGGGTCCCTGTCTTGTCGAAGGCCACCGCCCGCACCCGCCCGGCGGCCTCCAGGGCCGAGCCGCCCTTGATGAGGACCCCGCGTCGGGCCGCCCTCCCGATGGCGGCCACCACGGCGACCGGCGTCGAGAGGACCAGGGCGCAGGGGCAGGCCACGAGGAGCAGGGCCAGGGCCCGGTAGACGTAGGGCCCGAACGGTCCGCCCAGCACCAGGGGGGGAACGACGGCCACGGCGACGGCGAGGACGGCCACGGCAGGGGTGTAGGCGGCGGCGAACCGGTCTATCGTCTTCTGGTGGCCGGCCTTCTCGCGTTCGGCCTCCTCGACGAGGTGGATGATGCGGGCCAGGGTCGTGTCCTCGGCGCGGCGCGTGGACACGACCTCCAGCGAGCCCTGGCCGTTCACGCTCCCGGCGAAGACCTCGTCGCCGGGTCCCTTCGGGACGGGCATCGACTCGCCGGTTATCGGGGCCTGGTCCACGAAGGAGCGTCCCGAAAGGACCCGGCCGTCGACAGGGAACCGCTCACCCGGGCGGACGACGACCGTCTCACCGACGGCGACCTCCTCCGCCGGGACCTCCTCCTCGACCCCGCCCCGGCGGACGAGCGCCCGGCGCGGGACGAGGTCCAGGAGGGCGCCGATGGCCCGGCGCGTGCGGCTCACCCCGGCCGCCTCGAGGCTCTCCCCCACCGAGAAGAGGAAGACGACCAGCGCCGCCTCGGGGAGGTCGCCGATGGCCGCCGCCCCGGCGGCGGCGACGACCACGAGGACCTCGAAGTTGACCACCCGGCTCCGCAGGGCCTGGAAGGCCTTCCCGGCCACGAGCCAGCCTCCCACGCCCGCGGAGGCGAGGTAGATGACAGCGGCCAGGCTCTCTGCGGCCGCGGCGGTCATCCCGGCGGTCACGCCCAGCCGCCCGGCGACAGCCGCTCCCGCCAGGAGCACCCCCGACACCCCCGACAGCACGAGCCGCCGCACGAACTCGGCCCTCGCCCTCTCGACCGCCTCCGCGGTCCGGTCCTCAGCCGGGGCGCACGTCGGGCACGCCGCCCCGGCTGTCCCGGTTCGGGACCTGTCGCCCGCTGCTTGTGTCAAGGAAGACCCCGCCCTCCACTCGCGTACGTCACGCCTCCCGTGCCGGGCCTCACGAGAACGTGCGGGTTCCACGTGAAGGAGAGGCCCGTCCACCGCAGGAGGACCGCAGGGGCCCGGCCCACCGGGCCGTCGGAGGCCGGGAGGTGTCCATGAACGTGTGAGCAATGCCTCACAGGTTCCGCTGCCTGCAACTATAGCGGGCCCCCGCCGCGGAGTCAACGATAGGGTGCCCCTCCACCCCCGGAGGTCCGACCCGTTGACAGGAGATTGATTGGCCGCCGCTCTGGACGACCGGGGCTCGATAGTGGTATTGGACGACCGGGGCTCGATAATGGTATTATAGTACCACAATACTCTAAATGAGTTGGTTCTGGTGCCCGGAATCCTCAGACTGTCCGAAGCCGTTTCGTTGGCAATGCACGCCATGGTCTACCTCGCGGCGTCAGGCACGGCAACGCGTCGTTCCGCCAAGGAGATTGCCAGAGACCTGCGGGTGTCGGAACACCATCTTTCCAAGGTGTTGCAGCGGCTGTCCAGGGCGGGTCTTGTCGTGAGCTACCGCGGACCCCGGGGAGGGTTCACGTTGGCGAGGCCAGACATCACTCTTTTCGACGTCTACCGTGCCATTGAAGGAGACCTTCCATCCGATGATTGTCTGTTCGCGAAGCGCGTTTGCCGCGGGGCCCGCTGTATCCTGGGCTCCGTGATCAAGGACGTGAACAGGGATGTGACGGCTCACCTGAGGAACACGAAGCTTTCGGACCTGTGTGACGTCTATCAATCGTCATCAGGGCTTGAGCCCCGCGGTCCTGACCGGAGGAGCGGCGGGGACTGAGTCCCACGGGGCCGGCCGGTCCTGTTCGGGATGGAAAGGGGAGAGGATATTGTTCTGCTACCAGTGTCAAGAGACCGTCAAGGGACAGGGCTGCAGTACGAGAGGGGTGTGCGGCAAGGACTCGCAAGTAGCGGCGCTCCAGGACCTGCTCGTTCACAAGTGCAAAGAGATAGCACGCGACATCCCGGCATCGGACTCGAGGAATCGGGCGGTGGACCGGTTCCTGACCAAGGCGTTGTTCGCCACCCTGACCAACGTCAATTTCGATGCCGGCCGTTTTCAAGAGTTGTTGCAGCAGGCGGAGGAGATAAAGGAGCAAAACAGGGCGGCTACTGGAGAGACAGCCGAGCCGAGTCCGCTCCGTCCTGCCCATGACCTGGCGGGCCTCGTCCGGCAGGGCGAAGAGGTGGGCATCGAAAGACGTAAGGACAAACTGGGTGACGAAGTGGCGGGACTGCAAGAGCTCGTCCTGTACGGGCTGAAGGGCGTCGCCGCCTACGCGTACCATGCTTCAGTCCTGGGCAAGGAGTCAAACGAGGTTTACGATTTCATCCGCCGCACACTGGCCTTCCTGACTCGGGAGGATACCACCTCGGCCGAGCTCCTCACCACGGCTCTGGAGGTCGGCCGGGTCAATCTCGTCACCATGGCGTTGCTTGACCAGGCCAACACGGAAAGGTACGGGCATCCGGAACCCACTCGGGTGCGCATAACCCCCAGGAAAGGTAAAGCCATCTTGGTAACGGGTCACGACTTGAAGGACCTGGAAGACGTACTGGAGCAGACCCGAGGAACAGGGATAAACGTGTACACCCACGGGGAGATGCTCCCGTGCAACGCCTACCCCGGCCTGAAGGAGTACCCGCACCTGGTCGGCAATCACGGCGGCGCCTGGTGGGAACAGACCAGGGAGTTCGACGAGTTCCCTGGCGCGATCCTGGTGACCACCAACTGCGTCCAGGAGCCCCGGGACTCGTACAGGGGCCGGCTTTTCACCACTCACGTGGTGGGACTCACCGGCGTGGCACACATCAGTGACGGCGATTTCTCGCCTCTCATCGACGCTGCCCTGGCGGCCCCCGGGTTTGCGGAAGACGGCGAGGACCGCAGTATCGTCATCGGCTTCGCCCACAAGGCGGTCCTGGGGCTGGCCGACAAGGTGGTGAAGGCGGTGAAGAGCGGAGCCATCCGCCACTTCTTCCTGGTAGGCGGGTGTGACGGGCGACACAGGGACAGACAGTACTACACCCGGTTCGCCCAAGCGGTCCCTGACGACTGCGTGATCGTCACCTTGGGATGTGGCAAGTACCGCTTCAACAAGCTGGACTTCGGTGAGATCGACGGTATCCCGAGGCTGTTGGATTGTGGCCAGTGCAACGACGCGTACTCCGCCATTCAGATCGCGGTGGCTCTGGCGGAGGCGTTCGGGACCGACGTCAACGGTTTGCCGCTGTCGTTGAACGTCTCCTGGTACGAACAAAAGGCGGTCGCCATCCTGCTGACCCTGCTGCACCTGGGAATCAGGAACATCAGGCTCGGTCCCTCGCTCCCCGCCTTCCTGGCGCCAGCCGTCGTGAAGGTCCTGGTGGAGAAGTTCGACCTGGCTCCTATAGGCACACCCGAGGAGGACCTGAAGGCGATGCTGGCGTAGGGCGTCGTTCCCGGCAGGGACGCGTCTGCGGTCGCCGTCCGCTCAAATGGGCCTTCCGAGCGGTGGTCGCGGGAGAGGTACCCCGGCGGCGGCCTGGAGGTGGCCTCCGGCCGCCCCCGGGGGGAAAGCCTCGCTCAGAACACCGCCAGGTACTGGTCGAGCTCCCACTCGTGGACCTGGGTCCGGTAGACCTCGGCCTCGATGCGCTTGGCGTTGACGAAGTACTCGAAGATGTGCTCCCCGAGGGCCTGCTGGATGACCTCGTCCTTCTCGAGCTCGTCGAGGGCCTCCTCGAGGGAGCCCGGAAGGCTGGCGATGCCCAGTTCGCGGCGCTCCTTCTCGCTGAGCTCGTAGACGTTCCGGTCCACCGGCGGCGGCGGCTCGAGGTCCTCCTTGATGCCCTGCAGGCCGGCCTTGAGGGTCACGGCCAGGGCCAGGTAGGGGTTTGCCGACGGGTCGGGGCTTCTCAGCTCGGCCCGTGTGGAGAGACCCCTGCGGGACGGGACCCGGATGAGGGGGCTGCGGTTGCGGTAGGACCAGGCCACGTTCACCGGGGCCTCGTAGCCGGGGACGAGCCGCTTGTAGGAGTTCACGAGGGGGTTGGTGACGGCCGTGAAGCCGCGGGCATGGCGGAGCAGGCCGGCGATGTAGTTCAGGCAGACCCGGCTCAGCCCGTTGGGGGCGTCAGGGTCGTAGAAGGCGTTCCTCTCGCCGACGAAGAGCGACTGGTGGGTGTGCATCCCCGAGCCGTTGACACCGTGGACCGGCTTGGGCATGAAGGTCGCGTGGAGGTTGTGCCGGCGGGCGATGGTCCTGACCACGACCTTGAAGGTGAGGATGTTGTCGGCCGCCGTGAGGGCGTCCTCGTAGCGGAAGTCTATCTCGTGCTGGCCCGGAGCCACCTCGTGGTGGGAGGCCTCGACCTCGAAACCCATGTCCTCCAGGGCCAGGACCATGTCCCGGCGGGCGGCCTCGCCGAGGTCGACCGGGGAGAGGTCGAAGTAACTGCCCTGGTCGTGGGTGCGGGTCGTCGGCCGGCCGTCCTCGTCGAGGTGGAAGAGGAAGAACTCGGCCTCCGGGCCGGCGTACATCATGTACCCCATCTCGGAGGCCTCGGCCAGGACCCTCTTCAGACAGGTGCGCGGACAGCCGTCGAAGGGCGTCCCGTCGGGGTTCAGGACGTCGCAGATGAGCCTGGCCGTGCTGCCGCCCTTGTCATTGGCCTTCCAGGGGAAGACGGCGAAGGTGGCGGGGTCGGCCTTGAGGAGCATGTCCGACTCCTCTATCCTCACGAAGCCGTGGATGGAGGAGCCGTCGAAGAGGAGCTGGCCGTCGAGGGCCTTCTCGACCTGGTCGACGGGTATGGCCACGTTCTTGGTCACCCCGAGGATGTCGGAGAACTGGAGGTGGACGAACCTCACGTTCAGCTCGTCGCATTTCCGGAGGACGTCTTCAGCGGTGTAGTCCGGCAAAGCGCTCTTCCCCTTCCTGTGCCGGCGGTGCCGGCGGCCCCTTACCCTGCCGGCGGTGCCGCCGGCCCGGTCTCATTCCTCGGTCTCGCCCCCGGCGGGCCGGAGGGCGGGCCTGGGCTCACCGCGGCCCCGTTCGGGCCTGGCCGCGGAGCGGCCCGGAGAGCCGCCCGGGGACCGGCCCGCCGACCGGCCCACGCCCGTCAGACGGTGGGCGTCACCGGGGTTGAGGCGGTCGAGGCTGCCCGAGGGCCCCTTCCCGAGGAGGCGGACCCGCGCGTCCTCGTAGAGTTCTAGACGGCGGCGCGGGTCCGCCGGGGGCCCGGCGGCCGCGGCCGGGAGCCCCGCGGCTGACCGGTCACCCCGCCGCTCGAGGAGATTGGCGATGCCCTCGAGGTCGAACCCTTCCTCGAGGAGGCGCTTTATCTCGCGCAGGCGGCGGATGTCGGCCGGTGAGTACAGGCGGCGGTTGCCCCGGGTGCGGGCGGGCTTGAGGAGGCCGGCCTTCTCGTAGTACCGGATGCGCCGCCGGGTGAGGCCGGTCATCTTCTCGGCCACGCCCATCGGGAAGACCGCGGCGTCGTCCGGTACGTGTGGCATGCCATCACCCCAGGAGGCGGCCGGAGCCTGTCATAGTCGCATTATATGGGCCCAACGGGCGGGGGGTCAACGGGTGGTGTCACAAGGATGGCATCTTCGTGTCACTTACAGGCGGACTGATGGCAATACCGTGTCACGCGCCCACCCTGCCCACCGTAGGATGGTCTGCGTCGGCGAGACGACGTGACACCACGAGAGAGGCCGCCGGCCCCGGCCGCGCGCCCGGGCCCGCAGGCCTCCGGGAAGAGGATGGGGATATGGGCGGCAGCAAGAAGCGGGCCCGGAGTGCAGGCACAGGAACCACCGAGAAGCGCGCGAGGCGGAAGACCAAGGCCAAGGCCGGGTCGGGGAGCCTGCGGCCCGCGGCGACCAGACCCGGACGCGTGCGCAAGGTCTTCCCCGGCGGCAACACGGCCGAGGGGTTCTACTCCTTCTACGACCAGATCGCCCGGCCGGACGCCAACAAGATATTCGTCATCAAGGGCGGGCCGGGGGTGGGCAAGTCCACCTTCATGCGGAAGATAGCCGAGTCGATGCGGGACCGCGGCTACGACGTGGAGCTACACTGCTGTTCCTCGGACAACGACTCCCTGGACGGCGTCTACATCCCGGCTCTCGACGTGGCCCTCATCGACGGGACGGCCCCCCACGTGGTCGACCCCAAGAACCCCGGCGCCGTGGACGAGATCGTCCACCTCGGCGACTACTGGGACGAGGAGGCCATGCGAGCCAACCGCAGGCAGATCCTCGAGCTGAACCGGGAGGTGGGTCGCCTTTTCCGCCGGGCCTACGCCTGGTTGGCCGCGGCCCGCATCTTCCTCCACGAGGTCGAGAGCTACTACCAGGACACCGGGGCCCTGGACCGCGGAAAGCTCAACCACGTGGCCGGGGAGCTCATAGAGGAGATCTTCGGCCGAGCCGAGCGCCGCTGCCGCACACCCAGGGACAGGCACCTCTTCGCCACGGCCATAACGCCGGAGGGGCCGGTGAACTACCTGGAGACCATCGTCGGCCATCTCGACCGCCGCTACATCATCGCCGGCGACGACGGCACGGAGAAGAACACCCTCATCGGCCGGGTCCTCGACGCGGCCCTCATGCGGGGTTACGACGTGGAGGTCTTCCACTGCGCCCTCGAACCCGACAAGGTGGACCACGTGGTCATCCCCGAACTCGGCGTGGCCGTCATCAACGCGGTCGAGCCCCACTTCTACCGCCACCAGCAGCCCGGCGACCGGGTCATAGACACCATGCAGTACGTCGACACAGGCATCCAGGAGGCCTACCTCGGCGAGAGGACCAGGGCCCGGGAGATGTACCGCGAGGCCTTCGACCAAGCCGTCTGGTTCATCAGCAAGGCCAAGCAGGTCCACGACGAGATGGAGGAGTACTACGTCTCCAACATGGACTTCGACAAGATAGAGGAGCGCCGGCGGGAGGTGGAGGCGAGGATACTGGAGTTGGCTGGGGAGACAAGCGCTGCAGAAGTGCGACCACGGTAGGTCTATGCCCTTCCTACGCCTGGCGGACACTCCATGCCAGTGGGCCTGTGGTTTCGGCCAGTTGCCGTCGAAATGTACCTGCCCGTCTGCTGACGAGAAATCGGCAGAGGCGGCATGGGGGGCCGACGCCAGACGCTTCTGGGCCGACAAGGACGGCCTGTGCCGGTTCTTCGTGGCCGTGGACCACCGCGTGGAGGATGTCGTGGGCTGGCACGCGGCCGAGGTCGGCGACCGGTTCGCCGCCCCGGAGCCCGTCAGACAGAGCGTGAGCGGGCGGCTCGGCCCGATCCGCAAGGACGTGGCCTGGAGTCTTGCCCTCCGAGCTGACCATGGGCCCCAGTATACCTCTCGCGGGACTTCCAGAGCGAGATGGCCTACCTGGGCATAACTTCATCCCCGGCCTGCGTCGGGGAACCGGAGGGTAACGGTATCGCCTAGCGTTTCGTGCGGACCCTGAAGCAACAGCATTTGTACCTCCATCGCTTCGGTGACCTGGAAGAGGCGCGGGGTCGAGTCCCATTTTGTCTGTAAAAGAGCAGGTCCGGGTCATGCCACGGTGGCCTTCCTCTCCTCGTGATTGTGCCGTCGTCTCCTGCCCTGCCGCTCCTCGCGGTAGGGTTGGAGCTGTCTGCGTTCATGCTCACTAAAGCGGATGCGGCGCCAGCGACCGCTGGCCTGCCAGAGGGTGGCGAAGACGAGTTTCAGGCACTCCTTCTCGGTCCGGAACCGTGGGATCACCTTGGCCGGCCGGCGTTCCTCCTCGAAGCTCCTCTCGATGAGGTTGGTGGTCCTGACGTGCTTGCGATGGACAGCGGGCAGCTCGAGGGGGGCCAGGCTGGCCTCGAGGTCCTCCTGGAAGGACCGCATCGCCGACGGATGGGCATCGCCGAACCTGGCCACGACCTCCTCGGCCAAGCGGCGGCCGGTCTCGATGTCCGGGGCGTCGCGGACGGCCTCAAGATACGGTTTGAGAAGAGGCCAGACCTCCTCGGGCACCTTGTCCAGGACTTTCCTCATCTTGTGGACCCAGCAGCGGATGGGAGGATGCCCTCGTTGAGCCCCGCCTGCCGGCGGAGCGACTCGTAGATGGCGTCGGCGAAGAGGTAGACCACGTCGTAGCCCGAGAGGTCGCGCCGGCTGAAAGCCTCGTACTCTTCCCAGAGGACGTCGGAGATCCGGGTCACCGTGGAGCGGCTCAGAACCCGCTGGCCCCCGGTGGCCTCGCGCAGAGCGTCCTCGATGTCCCGGGTGGAAAGCCTCCGGGTGTACATCTCGAGCACCAGCCGCTCCAGGAGGTCGGTCCGCCTGCGCAAGGCCTCCCAGAGGACCAGCTGGAAGCCCTCCTCGGTGTCGCGCACCTGAGGGACCTCGACCTCGATGACCCCTTCGGCCGTGCGCAGCTTCCGGGTCTTGTAGCCGTTGCGATACCCCCGGGGACCGTGGCTACGTCTGTCATAGGGCTCACGGCCGAGCTTCTCCGTCACCTCGACCTCTAACAGCTTCTGGATTATCCGGCACCCCCCGAGCCGGAACAACTTAAGATCCTGCGCCGGAACGGCCTAAAGACGCGCTGGGAGCGGCCTGCGGCGGTGGAGGCCCAGGGCCTTCTGGGAGGGTTTCTCACCGAGCGCAAGAGGAAGGAACTCAGGCTGGCCCGGTCGCTCGAGGAGCGGCACATCGAGGCCACACGGCCGGGCGAGGTGATCCAGATCGACACGTTCTACATCGGCAAGCTCAAGGGCGTGGGGAAGGTCTGGCAGTATGCCGCCTGCGACGCCTACGGCTCTTACGGTCTGGCCCGCCTGACTTCCGGAGAGGTCAACGCCGCCGATGCGGCAGCCTTCCTCCGGGAAGTCGTCGTTCCGGCCTACAAGCGAGCCGGTCATGTGATCCGGCGCGTGACCGTCGATGGCAGGAGCGAGTTCAAGGGCCTTTTCCGCCTGGCCTGTGAAGAACCCGGCATCGAGCGCTACCGGGTCGGGCCCCACCGGCCTTGGACGAACGGCTTCGTCGAGCGCTTGCAAGGGACCATCCTGACCGAACTCTGGCGCCCGGCCTTGACGCGGACTTACTTCGTGCGGCTGGAGGACATGCAGTATGCTCTCGACGCCTACCTCCGCTACTACAACCACGACCGACCGCACCAGGGCTATCGGCTCCACGGACGGACACCGGCCGAGCTCTTCGGCTCGCCTGCCAGTTGACCGGAGGTGGTGCTCCGTGGCTAAGAGTCGAGTGTCAACAGCAGGTGGAGCTAGGACAGTCTAGCTCCACGGCCTGCGGCTCCTGAGTACATAGCAGCTCTCTAGTGACGACATCCTAGGTTATGGGAATACGGTGAAGCTCCCTCTGCTCAGGAGCTTGACCGCTCAGGAGCTTGGCCGCCACCGCAAAACACTGCTACCTGTACCCGAGCGACTGTGTCTCGCCGCGGTGGTACTGGGTATGGTTATCGCGGAGCGTGAGTTGGAGAAGCCAGCCCCCCCCCCATCAGTGGCATCGTCTCCGGGCAACTGACGGCACGATACGCGTTCAAGGGCGACCCTTCATCTAGGGCTACAACGCCCAGGCCGCCGTTGACGCTGAGACCGACATCATCGTCGCCGCCGAGCTGACCAGCCACGCGGCCGACAGTCCTCATCTTGTGGGGATGGTCGAGCAGGTCGAAGCCAATACCGGCAGATACCCCGAAGAACTCCCCGCCGACGCCGGCTACCACAGTGAAGCCAACCTGAAGGCCATCGAAGACAGAGGCATCGAAGCTTTGATCCCACCGGACCGGGTCAAACACACCGAGTGGCAGAAGATGAAGTCACCGCGGGGACGGATACCGAAGAACGCCTCCCGGAAGTATCTGATGCGGCGGAAGCTCGGGACCAAACGCGGGCGGGCCCGCTACAAGCCCAGGCAGACCTCGGTGGAACCGGCCTTCGGCAATATCAAGGAGGTCACGAGCTTCAGGCAACTTCTCCTGCGGGGGAAGCACAAGGCCCGGTCGACGTGGCGCCCGCAGTGTGCGGCCTTGGGCCTGATGAACCTCTACAGGGCCCAGCTTTCAGCCCCGGCGGATGTGGTCGTGGCCTGAGTACCCCACTTCTCTGGCCCTCCCGGTCCCACACGGGTTTCGAGTGTCAAGGAGCAGGCGAGATTTCTAACACGGGCTGCTAGGCCTTAGCCATCCTCCACTACACCAAGCCGCTTCATTACGACCTCGGCTAGCCGCTGGCAGGTCTTCCGGGCGTTCTGCAATCTGGTCCCATGCCAGAGGCGCGTGGCATCGGTCCCCCATATATGCTCGGGGGCCGTGGTCCCAATGGTCCCGTCGTGGGCCCCGGGGCCGCGGGCGTGGACCCGCCTGGTCGGAGCCAGGAGCCCGTCCAACAACTCACCCCGCAGGAGCCGAAGGACAACCTACTGCTTCCGAGATGCTGACCACCGCCTAACCTCTCGGTCCATCTCCCAACGTCCCTGGTCTCACTCTAACTGCTTGTCCAGGGAAATCGAGGGCGGCGTACGAGCTCCCTAGTAAGGAAGGCTGGAGTACTAAGGCGTCGCAAGGTACTTGACAAAACTGGCAGTACTGGGTATACTCGCCCCGATAGGCAGTACTATCAAGGAGGGAGCATCAGGGTGATGGCTCAAAACGAGATTTTGAAGATTGCGGAGGCGAAGAAGCAAGGTATCACTATCACTCTTCAGAAGCGCTCGGTCTTCTTGACGCAGGCCGACCTCCCCGTGGAACTGGTCCGACTTGACCCGACCAATCAGCGGCTTGGCTACAAGCTATCCCTTATGGGGCCAAACGTGACAGAGGCCGACCTGGAGCGGGAGCTCTGGGCCATGGACACGGTAAAGGCGCTGAAGCGGAACATTGAGGATAATGGCGGGCTGATTAACAGGATTATCGTTACGACCGACGGCATCGTCCGAGAAGGAAACTGTCGGACAGTCGCCTACCGTCGGCTCCACCGGGAACACCCGGACTCCGAACTGTGGTCGAGAATCCCTGCCCTCATCCTACCGCCCAACATTGAGAAGAGCCAGATAGACATCCTTCTGGGCGAGATGCATGTGGCTGGCATCAATGAGTGGTCGGCGTTTGAAATAGCGGCCTACGTGTACCATATGAACGAGAGCGGCTTTAACCTTGACTTCTTGTCCGTGCTTCTTCGGAAGTCAAAGAGTAAGATCCAGCAGCTCAAGGAAGCTTACAAAGCTACAGAGGCATTCCTGAGGCGGCATCCGGCCGAGGACATACGGAAGTACTCCTTCTTTGAGGAGCTGATGAAGAGACAGAAAAGGCTGAAGGAAGTTGTTCCTGACTGGAACGCCTTCATTGAGGACTTCGAAAGCTGGGTTGCTGGGCAAGAGCCTAAACTTGTCCGGGCAATCAACGTTAGAGATCTTCCCGAGATCCTGGCCTCGGAGGAGGCTCGATTTGCGCTTGACACCAAGGGGTATCGGGAGGCTATCAGAGTCCTGGCGAGTAACAATCCCGAGGTCGATTCCGACCTTTTCGCTATTGTTGTAAAAGCCACAAATGCCATTCGTGAGGCTCCGATGTCCGAAATCGAGGACCTCAGATCCGGCAATGAGGCCAAGCGCCGTAGGCTCCGAGAGCTTCGGGCTGCTCTAGGAAAGCTCGCGGAACTCGCCGAGTTTGAGCTGGAGCAAGTCTCCTAGGATGCGGCGAACCCTGGCGTACGTCGATAGACTCACAGGTTATGAGTTCGAAGACTATGTAGCAAGGCTAATGAAAGACCTGGGGTTTAAGGTGATAAGGACGCGGGGATCCCGAGATGGCGGGGCTGATTTGCTAGTGGAGAAGGCTGGCTACCGTGCGGTCGTGCAGACGAAGCGCTGGAACCGTCAGGTGGACAAGAGAGCGATACGGGAAGTGCTTCGAGCCAGACTCCAGTACCGGGCGCGATACGCTGTTGTGGTTACCAATTCAGACTTCACGCGGGACGCGATCGAGTTGGCCGTTCGTTCGGGAGTTGAACTCTGGGATAGGTCAGTCCTCGGCCGTCTCCTGGGTATCCTGTCAGTTGCAGGCTAGCTAGGCACGTCTCATACGGGCAGAGCTACGGGCAACACCATCAGAAGGCGTTGCCCGTAGTTTGGCCGCAACACAATACGGCTAGTTCCGGAAGGGAGAACGCTCCATGCCTTGAACTGCCCCTCATGCACCACACCATATCGACTGAGGGCCAAGAGGTTACTCTCGGGTACCGGCCTCAGCGGCTAGCCCTTGCCAAGTGTTTGCTATGAGCCCCATTGGGGCTCACCCACATTGCTGGTGGTGAGCCATCCGTGTCAAGGAAGACAACCACAGGTCGGGTGCTGGAGACCATGGTCCTCCCAGCTCTTGCTCACGGCGGATACGACTGGCACGAGCAAGAGGTGGTCGGGACGCGCCTGGGCGGAGGCCTCCACAAGGTCGACCTGCTGGCCTGGTCTCCGGCGAAAGCCTTCCTGATCTCTCTGAAGTGGCAGCAAACCTCGGGCACGGCTGAGCAGAAGGTTCCCTTCGAGGCGATATGCCTCGCTGAAGCCGTGCTCCGAAGTGAGGGTCGCCTGGACAAAGCCTATATAGTGCTCGGTGGGCCCGGTTGGAAGCTCAGAGACTTCTATGTCAGCGGTGGCCTTCGTGAACACCTTACCCACGCCGACCTGGTTGAGATCGTAACTCTAGAGGACTTCATCGCCCGGGCCAACCAAGGGCGGCTCTGAGAAGAAGGGAAAAGCAGCCCGACGCAGAAGTAGGGAACACTCGTTCGATCTACGAGGAAGGGCGGGTGGCCAACGATGGCCGAACCCCGTACCCCCCAACCGCTGTCACCCCCCTTGAAGTGGGCCGGAGGCAAGCGATGGCTCCTACAATACTTGCGCCCTCTCTGGAAGGACCATGCACACCGTCGCCTGGTTGAGCCACTCGGAGGCGGACTCGCTATAACCTTAGGGCTGCGGCCGAAGCGGGCTTGGATTAACGACATTAATCCACATTTGATTAACTTCTACAGGTGGGTCAAGCGGGGCCTGGATCTGCCCTTTTCGGACAAGGACCATAACCCGGAAGCCTACTACGAGTATAGGGCCAGGTTCAACCAACTGATTGCAAACGGCAAGGCCACCTCCAAAGAGGCCGCTCAACTCTTCTACTACCTCAACCGCACATGCTACAACGGGCTATGCCGCTTCAACGCCAGTGGCGAGTTCAATGTACCCTTCGGTAAGTACAAGAGAATCCAATATGCCCGTGGGTTCCCTGCCCATGAGGAGGCCTTTAAGGAATGGGAGTTCACCGTCGGAGACTTCGAGAAGATGACCGAACTTGAGCCCGAGGACTTTGTCTATGCGGACCCACCGTACGATGTCGAGTTTACGAAGTACGCTAAGGACGGCTTCTCATGGGAGGACCAGGAGAGACTGGCGCAGTGGCTCGCCAAACATCAGGGTCCTGTGGTCATCTCGAACCAAGCGACGGCGCGAGTGAAGGACCTGTATGCCCTCCACGGGTACCTGATGTACGAGGTCCCGGGACCTCGTCGGATCAGCTGCAACGGAGACCGAAGGCCGGCTCTTGAGGTGCTGGCCTTCAGGAACGTGGAGTTGCCAAACTCGCTCCGCGAGATGCTTGAAGTGGCTGGCGCCCGGACACAAGGTAACAACAAGGCGTAGGCCGTCACTCCCCGGCAGTACGGCGCAACGCACTCCCTGATTTACCAGTCTGACACCCTGTTCAGCCCGGTTGCATCATACCCCGACTTCTCCCCCCTCACCCACTCCTCTTGAGCTTCCCGGTGCGCATGGCGTAGTTCTCCCCGAGGGAGAAGACAAGAAGGCCGAGCGGGATGAGGACCACCCCGGTCAGCAGGAGCCGCCCCACGAAGGGGAACAGGTCCACCAGAGGAGCGCCCTCGAGAAGAGCCATCCTCACGGCCTTCAACGTGTAGGTCGCCGGAGAGAGGACCGAGAACGGATGAAGCCACGACGGCAGGACCTCTATCTCGTAGTACACCCCCGAGACGAGCAGGATGAACCCCTCCATGATGTGGGTGGCCTGCGAGCCGCGCTCGGTCGAAAGAAGCGGCAGGACCGCCGCGATGAGCCCCAGCCCGATGAAGGAGACGCTCGAGACGGCCAGGACGACCAGGCCTCCGACGAGGTTCGCCCCGCTGAGGTCGAGGTCGAAGAACAGGGCCACCGCGCCGAGCACCACGACCGACCTCACCAGCCCGTAAATCACGGCGTACATGCACATCCCGCCGAGATGGGTCAGCCGGCGGATGGGGGCCATGAAGGTGTACTCGATGGTCCCCTCCCAGCGCTCCCAGGCCACGGACTCGGAGACGTCGTGGAAGATGACCGAGAGGAACCCCCACAGGAGACCCCCGACGACGAGGTACAGGACCTTCGGGCCGGCCTCCCCCGGGGTCGTCACCCCTATCAGGGCGATGGTCAGGGTGTTGACGATGGTGTAGAAGAGGAAGACGACCTCCCAGCCGAAGTAGCGCTTGGTGAGGTACCAGTTCCGTTCCACGAACCCCAGGGCGGCCCCGAGCTCGGCCCTCAGGGACGGGCGTCCCGCCCTCTCCGCCTTCGTCTCGACTTCCTTTCTCATACGTCCTCCTCCCCCGGCCACTCCTTGCCGGTGACCTCAAGGAAGATGTCCTCCAGGCTGACCGTCCCGTCCCCGCCGGGCCTGCCGTAGGTCTCCTTCAGCTCCGAGGGCGTCCCCTCAGCCACGAACCTGCCCTCGTCCATGAAGGCCACCCGGTCGCAGAGGCGGTCGGCCTCGCTCATGTCGTGGCTGGTCAGGAGCACCGTCGTGTCGTGGGTCTCCCGGACCTCGAGGATGAAGTCCTGGACCTCCCGCTTGGAGCGCGGGTCGAGCCCTGTCGTCGGCTCGTCGAGGAGCAGGAGCACCGGCGAGGTGAACAGGGCCCGGGCCACGGCCACCTTCTGCTGCATCCCCCTGGACAGGTTCTCCAGGGACCCGAAGGCCTTCCGCCGGTTGAACCCCAGCCTCTCGAGGATGTCGAGGGCCTTCTCCGTCCCCTCGCGGGGCGGGTAGCCGTACAGCCGGGCCGCGTAGCGGAGGTTCTCCAGGGCCGAGAGCTTCTTGAAGAACGACGCCTCGACCGAGACCCGGTTGATGAGCCGGCGAACGGCCAGACGTTCCTTGACCACGTCGTGGCCGAACACGGTCACCGAGCCGGCGTCAGGCAGGAGCAGGGTGGCTATCAGCCGGACGAGGGTCGACTTCCCCGAGCCGTTCGGGCCCAGGACCCCGAAGATCTCGCCCCGCCGGATCTCGAAGCTCACCTTGTCGACGGCCCGGACCGGCGTCGGCCTGGTCCTCAGGTACCGCCACCGGCCCACCAGACCCCGGTACTCGGGCAGGTAGGCCAGGGTCTCGTCACGTTCGTAGAAGGTCTTGCTGACCTCCCTGCAGACCACCGCGTTCCCTGCTGTCGTGGACATGCCGCTCTGCTCTCCCGTTCCCGCGTTCTCCGGTCTTCGCCTGGTCTTCCCGAGCCGGGCCCCTCGTGGGGCCTCTGAAAGAGACGGGCCACGGACCGCCCGCGACCTGCGGACCCCGCCCGTGACCCGTGGTCTGACCGTCTCCGAGGGACGCTCAGGCCCCGGCGACCAGGTCGGCCGCCACGTCGAACAGGCCGGACTCACTCAGCTCTCTCGCACGGAACCGGCGCACTGTCGGCGGCCTCCCCTCGCTCGGGTATCGACACACTCCGGGATTATACTCCCGCCCTTCCGAGGCTGTCAACGAAAGGCATCACGGCCGACCCGGCGCCTGTGCGGGGTCATCCATCGCCCCGGGCCGCGCATATGGAATCTGGACCACGGCCCGGGGTCCGCCGCCCGGCAGGCCCCCGGGCCCACGACCCGGAGGTCGAGCCCATGCCCCCGTCTGACCCGCGCCCGCAGCCGCGCCGGCCGCCCCGGGCCACGGGAGCCCTCCCCCCGTGGGCAGGGGCTTCCGTGGAGGACCTCCTCACAGAGCTCGAGACCGACCCGCACCGAGGGCTCACCCCCGGGGAGGCCCGCCGCCGCCTGGAGGTCCTGGGACCGAACGAGATAGCCCGGCGAAGCCGCCCCTCGGCGCTCAGGATGCTGGCCTCCCAGTTCACCGACCTCATCGTCCTCGTCCTCCTCGGTGCCGCGGCGGTGTCGCTCTTCCTCGGTGAGGCGGGGGACGCCGTCGTCATCATCGCCATCGTCGTCCTGAACGCCCTCCTCGGGTTCGTCCAGGAGTTCCGGGCCGAGCGGGCCCTGGAGAGGCTCCGCGAGCTCGCCGCCCCCACCGCCCGGGTCGTCCGGGGCGACCCCGCACGCCCGGAGACCGTGCCGGCCCGGGAAGTCGTTCCGGGGGACATCGCCGTCCTCGAGGAAGGCGACCGCGTCCCGGCCGACATCCGGCTGCTCGAGGCCCACAACCTCCAGACCCAGGAGGCCGCCCTCACGGGCGAATCGGCCCCGGTGGGCAAGTCCGCCGCCCCGCCCCCCGGCCGGCCCGCCAGCGTGGCCGACCTCTCCAACGCCGTGTTCATGGGAACCGAGGTGACCCGCGGCCGCGGCCGGGGTCTCGTCGTGGCCACGGGGATGGACACGGAGTTCGGCCGCATCGCCGGGCTCATCGAGGAGGCCGGGGGCGACCCCACCCCCCTGCAGAAGCGCCTCGCCCAACTGGGACGCTACCTCGTCGCAGGGTGCCTCGTCGTGTCCGGCCTCGTCGCCTGGGCGGGAGTCATGCGGGGGGAGGACCCTTACAACATGTTCCTGGCGGGGGTCAGCCTCGCCGTGGCCGCCATCCCGGAGGGCCTCCCGGCCGTCGTCACCGTCGTCCTGGCCCTCGGGGTCCAACGGATGATACGACGGAACGTCATCGTCAGGAGGCTTCCGGCCGTCGAGACCCTCGGGTGCGCGACGGTCGTCTGCAGTGACAAGACGGGGACCCTGACCGAGAACGAGATGACGGTGAGGCGCCTGTGGACCCCGCAGGAGGACTACCTCGTCACCGGCCAGGGCTTCTCCCTCGAGGGCTCGGTCAAGGCCCTCCGCCGCGCCCGACGGCCGCCGGACGGAGCCGCCGGCACCGGCGACCCGGCCCTCCGGCTCCTCCTGACCGGACTGGTCCTCTGCACCAACGCCTCCCTCGAGGCGGCCCCGGCGCGCCCCGGGCGTCCCGCCAGGGTGCGCGGCGACCCCACCGAGGCGGCCCTCCTCGTGGCCGGGGCCAAGGCCGGCCTCTTCAAGGCCGCCCTGGAGGCACGCTTCCCGCGGGTCGGCGAGGTGCCCTTCTCCTCCGAGAGGCGCCGCATGACGACCTTCCACCGGTGGACCCAACCGGCGGGCCCGGCGGCACCGCCGGCAGGGCGGGCAGCA
>CAJXZV010000027.1 GCA_913063835.1 uncultured Eubacteriales bacterium | reverse complement strand
TACGGCGACCACCGAGATCTACACTCTTTCCCTACACGACGCTCTTCCGATCTCGCCGAGGCCGCGGTCACCTCAGCGAGCCCCCGGAGGAACTGCAGGAGCGAGGTGTCGGTGGCCACGAGGAGAGCGATGAGACTCAGCGCGCCCATGACGACGTCCCGCCCCACCGGCCCGAACATCTCGCGGAGGGTCCAGGTGACAGCGGCGCCCGTGAGCCCTCCTCCCAGCCCGTAGGTCACATAGCGGAACTCGTAGCCCTCCGGTATCCCCGAGCCGAAACGGTGGAGCCAGCCCAGCGCGAGGACGACGGCGAGGGCCCAGCCGACGCCCCGCGAGCCGGAGAACAGGCGGCCCCGTTGGAAGATGAGGACGAGTCCGGCCACCCCGCCGAGGGCCGGGACGACCCATGCGGCCCGACCGAACGCGGCGCTCAGAACGCGCTTGACGACCTCCCCGAAATCACCGACGGCGGGGGTCGCGAGGGCGAGGTAGGCGAGGACCGTCGCGGAGACCAGGACGACGCCCCAAATCTCCTGCCGGGTCTCGTCGCGCAGGTCGCCGAAGAGACCTCCCCGCTCTCTCCTCAAGGCGCGCCTGGGCACTTGGCCAGCCTCCCGATGGGTAGGGATGAACATGAAGCCTTCTACGGTCCGCCTTGGAAACCCTTTCCCGCAGGCGTCCCCGTCCCGCCGTCCCGGCCGCCGGGCCGTGTCCTCACGAGCCGAGCAGCCAGACGAGGGCCGCGGCCCCGACGGCCCAGCAGTACCATGCGAAGCGATGGAGCCCACCCCGGCGGACGACCCGGATGAGAAGAACCATGGCCCCGAGACCCGAGGCGAACGCCGCCGTGAAGGCCAGGGCGAGCCCTGACAGGGGCAGACCTCCCGGGGCGGGACCGTAGGTCCCGAGAGACCGGAAGACCTCGACCAGTGTCGCGCCGGCGATGGCCGGCAGGGACAGGAGGAAGCTGAACCGGGCCGAGGCCTCCCCGCTGAGGCCGCGGGTGAGCCCGCCCACGATGGTCATGCCCGACCGCGACAGACCCGGAAGGATGGCGAGCCCCTGGAAGATCCCCACCAGGACGGCGTCCGAGGCCCGGATGTCGTGAAGGTCCAGGCGACCGCGGGCCAGCCTCACGGAAAGGAAGAGGACCGTCCCTGTCACCAGGAGCATCACCGCCGCCACGACCGGTGTCTCGAAGGCGCCCCGGAAGACCGGCTCCAGGCCGAACCCCATCACCGATGTGGCGGCCGTGGCCACGAAGAGGTTCCAGGCCAGCCTCCTCCAGGCGGCGTCCCCTTCCAGGGCGCGTCCCGGCCCCAAGGGCCAGCGCAGGACGGCGGCGGCCATCGAGGCTATCTCGCGGGCGAAGAGGGTGACCACCGCCGCGGCCGTGGCCGCGTGGACGGTGACCTCGAGGAGGACGCCGGGGGCCTCCAGGCCCAGCAGGACCTGACCAAGGACAAGGTGGCCGGAGCTCGACACGGGCAGGAACTCCGTCAGCCCCTGAACGAGGCCCAGCAGAACCCAGGAAAGCCACTCCACCGCCGCAACCCCCGCCCCTCCCCTGTTCGTTCCGTCCCGGGCGCGGCCGCCGTCGGGACACCTCATTATAACAGGAGGAGGCAAGAGGCCTGGACGGGACGGGTCAGAGGAACCGTTCCGGCACGGTCCGCCCGGGAGCGAAGGCCGGGTCGAGGAAATCGAACGGGTCCGAGCTGATGAGGCGGCCGATCCGCCAGCCGGAGCCGGGCCCTCCCTCGAGGACGAGGGTCACCGGACCTGACCCTCCCCGCACGGCGACCTCCCTGGACGGCGGTCCCGCCTCCCCTTCGCCGAGACTCAGCCCCGCCGTGACGTACTCCTCCGGAAGGACGGTGTAGAGGATCACTGGAAAGGCGCCTCCGGCGAGGACGGCCCCTGCGGCCGTTCGGAGGAGGCTATCATCTCCCTGAGCTTGGCGACGGCACTCTCGACCCCGCCGACCGCGTCGATGAGCCCCTCCCTGACCGCCTCCTCACCGACCAGGACCGTCCCGATGTCGCGGGCCAGCTCACCCGTGCGGAACATCAGACCCCGGAGACGTCCCTCGCTTATGCGGGAGTTGGCGACGATGAACCGTACGACCCGGTCCTGCATCTTGTCCAGGTACTCGTAGGTCTGGGGAACACCGATGACGAGCCCGCTCAGGCGGATGGGGTGGATGGTCATCGTCGCCGTAGGGGCGATGAGGGAGTAGTCCGCCGCCACGGCGATGGGGATGCCGATGCTGTGGCCTCCCCCGAGGATCAGGGACACAGTGGGTTTCGACAGCGTCGCCAGCATCTCCGCCAGAGCCAGGCCGGCCTCGACGTCGCCGCCGACGGTGTTGAGGATGACCAGAAGCCCCTCGATGTCAGGGTTCAGCTCGATGGCCACGAGCTGAGGCATTATGTGCTCGTACTTGCTCGTCTTGTTCTGAGAGGGCAGGACGATATGGCCCTCGATCTGCCCGACGATGGTGAGGCAATGGATGTTGCTCTTCGGACGGGGGACCTCGGTGGAGCCGAACCTCTCTACCGTCGTGGCCGCGCCGTCTTTGTTCTCGTCCCCGCGTCCGGAGGGCTCCCCCCGCGCGGGGGCCGCCGGAGGGGGCGAGGGGTCGGGTGACGGAGCCGTCTCGGGCTGGCCGGGAGCGGAAGGCGCCCGAGGCGGAGAGACCGTGGAAGGCGGTCCCGAGGGTTCAGGGGTCCCCGGTTCCGCGGCGAAAGGCCTGCCCCAGCGCGGCTCACCGGGCCGGCCGGGAGGAGGTCCTGGCCGCCACGCCGCCCCTCCTCCTTCCGGCGTTCCCGGCGGCAGCCCCGCGCCGTGTCCACCGCGACCCTCCCGCACAGCCGAGCCCCCTTCCCACGGACCACCGTGTAGGATACCCGGCCGGCCCACAGACGTTGCGGCCTTTGCTCGGCGAGGGGCCCGCCGTTCCCTCCTCATTCCCCCTTGGACCGACTGTCGACCTCTAGGATGACGGGAACGACCATCGGGCGCCGCCGGGTCCTCTCGTGGAAAAGGGAGGCGAGAGCGTGCCTCACCTTGCCCTTGATCTGCGGCCACTCTCGGTCGCCGTCGGCGTAAAGGGAGCTCACCATCTCGCTGACCCGTTCCTTGGCCTCCTCGATGAGTTCCTCGGACTCGCGGGCGTAGACGAAGCCTCGGGAGATAAGCTCCGGCCCCGAGAGGATGTCACCCGTCGAGGGGTCGACGGCCACCGAGACCAGCACGATGCCGTCCTGGGCCAACTGACGGCGGTCACGCATGACGACATCCCCCACGTCCCCGACACCGAGACCGTCAACCAGCACCTGACCGGACTGCACCTTGCCGGCCACTCTGGCCCTGTCACGCGTGAACTCGAGCACCGACCCGTTCTCCACGAGGAAGATGTTCTCGTCGGCGATACCGACGTCACGGGCCAGCTGGGCGCTGCGAACCATGTGACGCCACTCCCCGTGGACGGGAACGAAGAACCTGGGAGCCAGGATGTTCATCATCGCCTTGAGCTCCTCCTGAGAGGCGTGGCCGGAGACATGGACCTCGCTCGTGGCTTCGTAGATGACGTCGGCCCCCTGGCGGAAAAGCAGGTCCACCGTCCGGGCAACCAGGGTCTCGTTGCCCGGCACGGGCGTGGCGGCGATGACCACCGTGTCCCCCGTCTTTATCTCCAGCTTGCGGAAGTCACCGGCGGCGATGCGGGCCAGGGCCGACATCGGTTCGCCCTGGCTGCCGGTGGTGAGAACGACCACCCTGTCGTCCGGCAGACGGCTCAGTTCCTCGAGCTCGGTCAGAGTGTTCGGGGGGATGCGAAGGTAGTCGAGCTCTGAGGCTATCCTGACCGTGTCGGCCATGCTCCGCCCGACGACCGCCACCTTCCGACCGACACTCCCTGCGGCGTCGAAGACCTGCTGGATGCGGTGCACGTTCGAGGCGAAGGTCGTGACGAGGATCCTACCTGGACGGTTCCAGAGGATCTCCCGGAGCTTCCGCCCGACGACCTTCTCCGAGGCCGTGTAGCCCGGCCGCTCCGCGTTGGTGCTGTCCATCATCAGGATGAGCACACCCTCACGTCCCAGTTGACCGAGGGTCTGGAAATCGGTGACCTGGCCGTCCACCGGGGTCTGGTCGAACTTGAAGTCGCCGGTATGGACGACGGTCCCGACAGGCGTCTTCACCGCGAAGCCCCACGCGTCGGGGATGCTGTGGTTCACCCGGAAGGGAACGACTTCGAAGGGGCCCACAGACACCGTCTGCCCGGGCTCGATGAGCCGGCCGTCGAAGTCCCTGACCTTCATCTCCTCGAGTTTCGGGCCGAGGAAGCCGAGGACGAGACGGCTGCCGTAGACAGGGACGGACATGTCCCGGAGCAGGTAGGGCACAGCGCCGATATGGTCCTCGTGCCCGTGCGTGATGAAGAGGGCCCGCACATCCCGGCCGCGTTCGACGAGGTACGAGAGGTCCGGCAGAACGATGTCGATACCGAAGGCGTCCTCTTCCGGGAAGGTCAGCCCGCAATCGATGACGACAATCTGCCCGTCGTGCTCGATGAAGGCGCAGTTCTTCCCTATCTCCCCCTGGCCGCCGAGAAAGCCCACACGCAGTGTCGAGCTCGAGGCGCGGCCCTTGAGGTGGTACTCCACCAACGACCTACCTCCAAACATTGCGGTAGTCAAAACAGCGCCGCCGCCCGGCGGCCACCGCCAGGCCGTGTCACCCCGGAGTGGAGTCCGGCGCCGAATACGACCTGTCTCGCATTCTAACACATCCCGGCCACCCGCGGCGGCCCGTGCCGTCGGACGCAGGTCGTCCCGGCTCGGGCACGCCCGGAGCCCGGCCGCGGTCATAGCCCCCGACCCACGCTCATAGCTTTAGCCGACCGGTCCTTCAGAGGGGAGGCGAGCCGGGATGTCGGTCACCGCGGCCGCCGCCGCCGTCGTCTTCCTGGCCGTCGCCGTCCTGTCGGCCCGAGAGAAGGCCCGCCAGAGAGACCGGGAGATATCCCTCATCCGGGGCCGCGACCTGCCACCGCCCCGGGAGACCCCTCTCTCCCAGGGCCTGGTGGACCTCGTCGCCGTGGCCGGCGGCATCTACCTTTCCCTCATCATGGTGGCGAGCTTCGTCGGCTACGAGCTCCCGCAGCGGGTCGCCTTCCTGAACGGTGAGATAGACCCCATCGCCGCCGTCTCGGTCGTCCTGGCCCTCGTTGAACCCTTCGTTTCGAGGCTCATCGCGCACGAGTAGCCCTCCCTTGTCCTTCCCGGCGGGTATGGTCCTCCCGCGGCCGGACGCATACTACGTCCGCCGGTCTACAACTCAGGAAGGGAACGGGGGGATCTTGTGTCCAAGACCGTCATCGGCGTCTTCAAGTCAAAGGACCAGGCCGAGAAGGCGGTGAACGAGCTCAAGGAGATCGGCATCGGTCACCAGGAGATCTCCATCGTCACCAAGGACGAGAGCCGGGAACACGGGAGGGCGGCCGGACGTGGCGGCCTCCAGTCCCGGGCCGGTGAGGGCGACGTCGGCGATGTGGCCGATATCGAACTCGCCGGTCAGGACGTCGGCTCCGGGGTCACATGGGGCGGCGGGCTCGGCGGCCTCGCCGGCATCCTCGCCGGAGCCGGGGCTCTCGCCGTCCCCGGCATAGGCCCCGTCCTCGCCGCGGGGCCGCTGGCCGCCGCCCTCTCCGGGGCGGTGACGGGCGGGCTCGCCGGCGGCCTCATCGACTACGGCATCCCGGAGGAGCGGGGCCGTGACTACGAACGGCGCGTCAAGGAAGGAGGTGTCCTCACCGTCGTCCGCACCTCCGACGAGAAGGCCGACCGGGCCGCCGAGGTGCTCCGGACGAACGGCGCCGACAACGTCGAGATACACAGGGCCGACTAGTCTCATGGCAGGACCGGGGCCGGTTCGCGGAGCGCCCTGAAGGGCCGGGAGCCGGCCCCCGACCGGGTCCGGGGGGCGGCCGCCCACAGCCGCCCCCGGGCCCCGGGGCAAGCGCCCGTACTTGGCTTCGACCCCCAGCGTACGATAATGATAATGAGGTGAGCACTGGCTCCCAGGACAGGTAAGCCACGGAGGGAAGGGCCATGACGTCGAAACCACCGGGGAACACCGCCCCTCTCGCTCACAGGCTGCGGGTCCTGGCGACGGGCGTGTCGGGCCGGATGGGTCGGCAGGTCGTCGCCGCCGTGAGGGCCGCGCCAGACCTCGAGCTGTGCGGAGCGGTTTCCCGGTCCTTCGGCGGGCCGACAGAGCGGGGGCGGGACGCCTCCGTCGGGTCCGCCTCCGCCCTCGAAGCCGAACTCCGTTCAGCCGGGGTCAGGACCTTCAGCGACCTGGCCGAGGCTCTGGGAGACCTGGACCCCGATGTCCTCGTCGACTTCACCTCCGCCGAGGTCGCCCCCGGCTACCTGCATTCGGCGCTTTCGGCCGGCGTCCCGGTCGTCTCCGGAACGACCGGCCTGGACGAGACCGTCCTCGCAGGATTGAGGGAGACGGCCGAAAGGATGGGGCTTGGAGCGGCGATCATCCCCAACTTCTCCCTCGGCGCCATGGTCATGGCCATCCTGGCCCGGACGGCCGCCCCCTACTTCAAGGCCGCGGAGATCGTCGAGCTGCACCATGACCGCAAGAAGGACGCCCCGTCGGGAACAGCCCTGGCCCTGGCCCGCACGGTCGCCGCCTCGCTCGGGAAGCAGACTCCGAACGAGCCCGAGTCCGCGGCCCCGCTGGTCGCCGCCGGCGACGAACGGCCCCCTGTACGAGAGGTGAAGACCGCGCCGACCCACGCAGAGGCCAGGGGTCTGGACGTGCACGGTGTCCCGGTCCACAGTGTCCGCCTTTCCGGTCTCGTGGCCCACCACGAGCTCATCTTCGCCTCCGACGGAGAGACGCTCACGGTCAGACACGACTCTGTCAGCCGGTCCTCGTTCATGCCCGGAGTCCTCCTGGCCGTCAGGACCGTCCCGCGCCTCACCGGGCTCGTGACCAGCCTCGAGGAGCTCGTGAACCTCGCGCGGGCCTGAAGCTCCGGCCCCGAGGCCCCGGGTCCGCCCCTCTCTTTTCACCGGGCCCCCGCCGACCACATACAGTGGAGATAGTGACGACCCTTGACGAGACGACTGCCGGCCTGGGGGGCGGCTGCATGGGTGCGGCTCGACTTCGCGGATGGAAGTTCTGTCTTCTCGGCGGGGACCGGCGCCAGGACTACCTCGGCTGCCGACTGGCCCGCTCTGGAGCCGAGGTCTGGATCGTGCGGCGGCGGCCCCCGCGTTTCCCCGGCCTTCGCCATTCCCGCGCGAAGGAGCCGGCTCTGGACGGCGCCCGGGTCATCGTCTGCCCCATGGCCCCGTTCGGGCCCGACGGCCGGGTGTGCTCCGAGGACCCCGAGGACCTGCTCGCCCTGACAGAGAGTGACCTCGACCTTCTGGCCCGCCCTTCGGTCCTGTTCGCCGGCTCTTTCCCGGAACGGCTCGCCGCCGCCGCCGAGAAGGCTGGTTGTCGTCCGGTCGCCCTCAACGACATGGACGAGATGGCCATCCTCAACTCCGTGCCGACGGCTGAGGGGGCCCTCCTCATGGCCCTCGAACGGACGACAGTCACCCTGCACTCCTCGAAGGCCCTCGTCCTGGGCTACGGACGCACCGGTCAGACCATGGCCAGGACCCTCCTCGCCCTGCGGGCCCGCGTCACCGTCATCGCGCGCCGGCCCGCGGCACGGGCCCGGGCGAGAGCCGACGGTTGCGAGGCCCTGCCCCTGGAAGAGCTCGCCGGGGCCCTCACCGACGCCCGCTTCGTCTTCAACACCATCCCGGCCCTCGTCCTCACCGCCGACGCGCTGGAACGGGCCCGCCCGGACGTGATCATCATCGACCTGGCTTCGGCCCCGGGCGGGACGGACTTCGAGGCCGCCCGGCGGCTCGGGCTGACCGCGGTCCTGGCCCCCGGTCTTCCCGGCCGGGTCGCCCCGGAGACGGCAGGCGGCCACCTCGCCGAGGTGGTCACACGGATCGCCCTCCAGAGCCTCGCACCGGTGGAGGTGAGACCCTCATGAGTCTTCAAGGCAGGAGGATCGGGATCGGTGTCACGGGCTCGCACTGCACCATCGAGCGCGTCCTCCCCCATCTCGAACGCCTCGCCGCCGAGGGAGCCGACCTGCTGCCCATCGTGTCGGAGTCCGTGGCCACGACCACGACACGGTTCGGGACCCCGGAGCACTGGCTCGGGCGGCTCCAGGAGATAACGGGTAAGCGGCCCCTGTGCCGCATCGCGGAGGTGGAGCCGATCGGGCCTCAGGTGCTCCTCGACGTCATGGTCGTCGTGCCCTGCACAGGGAACACCCTAGCCAAGATCGCCAACGGTATCACCGACACGCCGGTGGTGATGGCCTGCAAGGCGCATCTCCGGAACCTGCGCCCCGTGGTGCTGGCCATCTCGACCAATGACGGGCTTTCCATGAACGCCAAGAACCTGGGCCTGCTCCTGAATACGCGCAACATCTACTTCGTACCCTTTGGGCAGGACAACCCGGTCGTCAAGCCGAATTCTTTGGACTCCGACCTCAGCCTCTTGGCCCCCACGATAGAGGCGGCCCTGTCGGGCAGACAGCTCCAACCCATCCTGGTCCAGCGGGTCTGCCGGCGCCCGGACGCCGGCAGACCGTGAGGAGAGGAGCCCTTTGCCTGTGAACGTAGCCGTCGTCGGCGCCGCAGGCGCCGTGGGACGCAAGGTCGTCGAGATCCTCGAGGAGCGGGACTTCCCTGTGGGGCGTCTGCTCCTCATGGCCACGGCCAGGAGCGCAGGCTCGACCATCCGCTTCTGCGGCCGCGACTACACCGTCCAGCCGGTTGCGCCGGACCTCTTCGAAGGTGTCCAAGTAGCCTTCTTCGCCGTCCCGTCCCGGGTCAGCCGTGAACTCGCCCCGGAGGCCGTCAAGCGGGGAGCCGTTGTCATCGACAAGTCCAACGCCTTCCGGAGCGACCCGTCGGTCCCGCTGGTGGTGCCTGAGGTGAACGCGGACGCCCTCACGGGACATCAGGGCATCGTCTCGAGCCCCAACTGCTCCACCATCCAGCTCGTCCTTGTCCTGAAGCCCCTCGACGACCTGGCAACGGTGAAGCGGGTCGTCGTCTCGACCTACCAGGCCGTGTCGGGGACCGGGCGCGAGGCCGTCGAGGAGCTGTTCACCCAGATGGAGCACGCCTTGGCCGGCCGTCCTCTTCACCCTGAGGTCTACCCGCACCCCATAGCCTTGAACGTCCTCCCTCACATCGACGATTTCGCCCCCAACGGATACTCGAGGGAGGAGATGAAGCTCGTCAACGAGACCCGGAGGATAATGGACCGGCCGGACCTCGCCGTCTCGGCCACCACGGTGAGGGTCCCGGTGGAGGTGGGTCACTCCGAGGCCGTGTGGGTCGAGACCGAACGCCGCATACCACCGGCCGAAGCCCGGGCGGCCCTCGAGCGAGCCCCCGGTGTGGTCGTCGAGGACGACCCCGGCCAGGGCGTCTACCCCCTGCCGGTCCGGGCCGCCGGCCGCGACGAGGTCTTCGTGGGCCGCATCCGTGAGGACATCTCCCACGAGCGAGGGCTCGCCCTCTGGATCGTGGCCGACAACCTGCGCAAGGGAGCCGCGACCAACGCCGTGCAGATCGCTGAAGCGCTCATGGAGAGAGGCCTGACCGGATGAGGATCATCGTCCAGAAGTTCGGGGGCACTTCCGTGGCCACCCCTCGGCAACGAGAACTCCTTGCCGACCGCGTCGCCGAGGCGGTGGACAAGGGCTACCGCACCGTCGTCGTCGTCTCGGCGATGGGGCGCGCGGGAGACCCCTACGCCACGGACACCCTCATCGGTCTTCTGTCCGGGACCGGCGGCCAGGCCCCGCCTCCCCGCGAACTCGACCTCCTGATGTCCTGCGGGGAGACGATCGCGGCCGTCGTCGTCGCCGCCGTGCTGAAGGGCCGGGGCCTGGACCCCATCGCCCTCACCGGAGCGCAGGCGGGCATCATCACCGACGCGAACTTCTCCGACGCCCGTATCCTGCGGGTCGAGCCCGAACGGATGCTGAGGCACCTGAAGGAAGGCCGGGTTGTCGTCGTCGCCGGCTTCCAGGGGGTGACCGACGGCGGAGACATAACGACTCTCGGCCGGGGCGGGAGCGACATCACCGCAGCGGCCGTCGGCGCCGCGCTGAAGGCCGAAGCCGTGGAGATCTACACCGATGTCGACGGGGTCAAGACCGCCGACCCCCGTATCGTCTCCGACGCCAGGACCCTCAGGGTCCTGAGCTACCAGGAAGTCTCGCAGATGGCCTACGAGGGCGCCCGCGTCATCCACCCCAGGGCAGTCGAGATCGCCATGCGGCGGGACATCCCCATCCGCATCCTCTCTCCGGCGTCGTCGGGTCCCGGCACGCTGGTGACCCACAGCACGGACCTCGCCGCCGCCCCCTGGCCGGACGTCAAGGAAGGCCGCGTCATAACCGGAGTCACCCACATCCCCGACGTGGCTCAGATAAGCGTCACCCAGAAGTCGGGGGCATCCGACCCGCGCGCCCCCCTCCGCGTCTTCGAGTCCCTCGCCGAAGCCGGCATCTCGGTCGACCTCATCAGCGTCTCTCCGGGAACCCAGGTCTTCACCGTGGCCCAGGACCAGGCCGAGAAGGCCGCGGGAATCATCGAGGACCTGGGCTATGAGGTCTCCGTCCTACCGGACTGCGCGAAGGTGACCATCGTCGGCGCGCGGATGAGGGGCGTGCCCGGAGTCATGGCCAAGGTCTCCCGCGCGCTCACCAGGGCGCGCATCCCCATCCTTCAAACGGCCGACTCACACCTCACCATCTCGTGCCTGGTCAGGCAGGCCGACATGGAGGAGGCCATCCGAGCCCTCCACCGCGAGTTCGGCCTTGACGGCACCGACGGGGCATGCCCAGACAAGGAGGTCGACTCATGAACCAGCCGACGACAAAGGCTGTCGCCGAATGGGGCCGGGTCATAACGGCCATGGTCACCCCCTTCGACGCGGGCCTCGCGCCGGACTACGGCCAGGCGGCCCGGCTCGCCCGCCGCCTCGTGGACAGCGGCACAGACGCCGTGCTGGTGGGCGGGACGACAGGGGAGTCTCCGACCCTCACCGACAACGAGAAGCTGCGCCTGATCGAGGCGGTCCTCGACGCCGTCGGGGACCGGGCGCCGGTCCTCGCCGGGACGGGGACGAACTCGACGGCGGCCAGCGTCACCCTCACCCGGAAGGCGGAGGCCCTGGGGGTCCACGGGGTGATGCTCGTCGCCCCCTACTACAACAAGCCGCCGCAGGCCGGGCTCATCGAGCACTTCCGGACGGTGGCCTCGGAGACGAGGCTGCCGGTGATGGTCTACAACGTGCCCGGGCGCACGGGGGTCAACATAACCCCCGAGACGATGGCCGTCCTCAGCGAGGTCCCGAACATCGTCGCCCTGAAGGAGGCCGGCGGCAGCGCCGACCAGGCCGCGCAGATGGTGAGGGCCGTCGGCGGGCGGGTCAGGGTCTACAGTGGTGACGACAGCCTGACCGTGCCCATGCTGTCCGTCGGGGCCGTCGGTGTCGTCAGCGTGGCCTCACACGTCGCCGGTCCGCTGGTGGCCGAGATGGTCGCCGCCTTCGCCGACGGAGAGGTGCGCAAGGCGGCCGAGCTCCACCGCCGGCTCCTGCCGCTCTTCAAGGCGCTCTTCCTCACGACCAACCCGATACCGGTCAAGGCCGCCCTCCGCCTCCAGGGCTTCGACGTGGGCGACCCGAGGCCGCCCCTCGTGGCGGCGACCCCGGCTCAGGTCCAGGCCATCAGGGAAGCCATGGTCGAGTCAGGCGTCGAGGTCCAGCGCTAGACAGGGCATAGCCGGGCGACGGCGCCGCCCGCCCCCGAGACGGCCGACCGTCAGGGCCGGCCCCCGGTGGGGTCCCCTCCCGCGCCGGGAGGACCGGTGCGGCCGGAGAACCCTCCGGTGTGCCCGAAGCCCCGGCGGCCGCGTGACGTCTCCCCGAGGGTGTCGACAGGTTCGAGCTCCGCCCGGCAGACGGGGGAGATCACGAGCTGGGCCACCCGGTCGCCTCGGTTCACGGTGAAAGGCTCGTCGCCCAGGTTCACCAGGAGGACCCGGACCTCGCCGCGGTAATCCGAATCGATGGTGCCCGGGGAGTTCAGCACGGTGACCCCGGCCCGCACCGCCGGGCCGCTCCTCGGTCTGACCTGGCCCTCGTACCCCTCCGGTATCTCCAGTCTGAGCCCGGTCGGGATGAGAGCTCTACCGCCGGGAGGCAGGACGACCGGTTCGCGGTTGGCCGCGAAAAGGTCCATCCCGGCCGAACCGCGGGTCATGTAGGCCGGAAGGGGCAGGTCCTCGGTTCCGGGCTCGCGGACCACGTTCACGGCGACCCTCCGCGGCCCGGAGACGGCGTCCCGGGTCTTCTTCAACAGCCGCCCCCCTCCGCGAAGGCCGCGCGGAGTTCGTCCTCGGGCGGGAGTCCTTCCGGCCCCACCACAGCCAGCCCCGTCAGGTTCGAGTCGAGCACCTGCCGGGCCACCCCGGCCAGACTCTCCGCCGTCACCGCATCGACGCGTCGGGCGAGCTCGTCAGGACTGATGATACGGTCGAGCAGCAGGAGGGACCGGCCCAGACGGCTCATCCGGTTGGCCGTGTTCTCAAGGCCGAGGAGCATGGCCGCCTTGACCTGGTCCTTGGCCCTCTGGAGCTCCTCCGGGGTCGCCGCTCCCGAGGCTATCTCCCGGACCTCCCGCCCCATCAGGGACAGGACCTCCAGGAGGTTGCCGGGACTGACCCCCGCGTACAGACCGAGGAGACCGGTGTCCGAGAACGGGCAGGCGTAGGCGTAGACGGAGTAGGCCAGCCCCCTCTCCTCCCGCACGGCCTGGAAGAGTCTTGAGCTCGACCCGCCCCCGAGGACTCCGGCCAGCAGGTGGAAGTCGTAGACGGCGGGGTCGGCCATGGACACGCCCCGGAAGCCGAGGCATACGTGGGTCTGCTCGATGGACTTGGTCGCTCTCCGGTACCCGCCGGTGAAGGTCGGCCCGCGCCCCCGGCTGAGACGGCCGCCCTCCGGCATCGGGCCGAAGTAGCGCCGGACCAGCCTGAACCCTTCTTCGACCTCGACGTTGCCGGCCAGGGCCACCACCACCGCCTTCTGCCGGTACCGCTCGGCGTGGTAGGCCCTGACCACCTCCGGGGTGATGCCGGAGACGGCCTCCTCGTTACCGATGACGGGGCGCCCGAGCCCGTCGTCACCCCACACCGCCTCGGCCAGGAGGTCGCCGACAACTTCGTCGGGGCTGTCTTCGTACATCTTGATCTCCTCGAGGATGACCCTCTTCTCCTTGGCCAGGTCGTCGGGGTCGAGGCGCGGGTGGAGGACCAGGTCGGAAAGGAGGTCGAGCGCCTTCTCGAGATGGATATCGAGGACCTTGACGTAATAGCAGGTGTATTCCTTGGAAGTGTAGCCGTTGAGGAGCCCGCCGATGGAGTCCACGTCCTCGGCGATGCGCCGGGCCGAGCGCCTCAGGGTCCCTTTGAAGAGCAGGTGCTCGAGCACGTGCGAGACGCCGCCGAGCTCCCGCGGCTCGTGGCGTGAGCCGGCTCCCACCCATACCCCGACCGACACCGAACGCACGTGGGGGATCGTCTCGAGGACCACCCGCAGCCCCCCGGGCAGGAGGTCGAAGGCCCACGTCTCACCATCCGCGGGAGACTCCGCCGCCGCAGGCCGGGAGCGGTCCCGACACCGTCTGTTCACAGGGCGGCCTCCTCACCCGCAGCCCGGTCCTTCCAAGCCCCGTCCCTCAGCCCCTTGAGCCGCTCGAGGTCTGCCGCCCGCTCCTCGTCGCCGCCGGGGGTCTCGAGGATGAAGGGGCACCCCTGCAGGAACGGCTCGGCGAGCAGGGCACGGAAGCCCTCGGTCCCGATGGTCCCGTCTCCGATGTGCGCGTGCCGGTCGCGACGGGACCCCGCCGGGGCCACGGAATCGTTCACGTGCACCACCCGCACTCTCTCCTGTCCGAAGAGCGAGGCCGCCAGCCGGGCGAACTCCCGCACTCCCTCTCTCGAACCGAGGTCGTAACCTGCCGCGTGGGCGTGGCAGGTGTCCAGACACGCACCGACCCTCTCCGGGAAGTCCTCCTCGAGGCGGTCCACGAGCAGAGCGAGCTCCTCGAGGTCCGCCCCCAGCTCCCGGTCCTGGCCGGAGGTGTTCTCGAGGAGGAGCCGGACCGGCGCCCCCCGGGTGTCGGCGGCCTGAAGCGCCCGCCCGACCGACTCCAGGGCGAGCTCGAGGGCCTCTTCCCGGCCGCTCCCCCGGGCCGGCCGCCCGAGGTGGGTGACGACATAGGGAGAACCGACGAGAGCCGCCCTTTCCATCTCTTCGGCGAGGGTCTCGACGGCGTAGTCCCGTAGCCGGTCGTCTCTTGACACCAGGTTGACGAAATAGGGGGTGTGGATGACGAGCGGGTGGATGCCTGAGGCGTCAAGGATGTCCCGCATCGCGGCGACCTCTTCCGGTGTCAGAGGGCGCGCCCGGCCGCCCCGGGGACTGCGGGAGAAGACCTGGACGGTCTCACAGCCGAGACGCCGGGCCCGCTCGGCCATGCGCGCCAGACCCCCGGCGATGGACACGTGCATACCGAGGCGCGGCTGCGGCCGACGGTCCCGTTCCGGGCCTTCCGCACGGCCGTTGCTCCGGTCAGACATGACAGGTCCTTCCGACCTCAAGCCTTACTTAGCTTCCCGACCCGCGGGGGGGACCGTTCCCCCGGCCTCCACGGTCGCCCCGCCCGGAGCCGCCTTTCCCGCCCTTGCCGCGGCGCCTGGAGCCGCGCGACCGTTTGCTCCGGCGCCCTCCGTCCGGGCGGTCGCCGGAGCGCCCGCCGCCCGAAACGGCTTCACCCCGGGCGCGGCGCTCTTCCTCCAGGGCCTCCCGGCGGGAAAGGTTGACCCGGCCGAGGCTATCGATATCGGTGCACTTGACCAGTATCTCGTCCCCGACCTTGCAGACGTCCTCGGTCCTCTCGACCCGGCCCAAAGCCAGCTTGGAGATGTGGACGAGGCCTTCCTTGCCCGGGAGGACCTCCACGAAGGCCCCGAAGGGGGTCACTCGCGTGACCCGCCCGCGGTATATCTTACCGACCTCGACCTCGCGGGTGATGTCCTCGATCATCTTGACGGCCCGCTCCGTGCCCTCCCGGCTCACACCGGCGACGAAGACGCGGCCGTCGTCCTCGATGTCTATCTCGGTGCCGGTCTCGGCGATGATGCGGTTGATCACCCTGCCGCCCGGGCCGATGACCTCCCTGATCTTGTCCGGGTCGATGTGGAGGATGACGATCCTCGGAGCATAGGGCGACAGTTCCGGCCTCGGCTCGGGAATGGTCTCCAGCATCTTGTCCAGGATGGCGAGCCTGGCCTTTCTCGCCTGCTCGAGGGCGTGGCTGATGACAGCCCGGTCCAGACCGGTCGTCTTGATGTCCATCTGGATCGCCGTGACCCCGGCCCGCGTGCCGGCGACCTTGAAGTCCATGTCGCCGTAGAAGTCCTCGACCCCCTGGATGTCGGTCAGGACCACGAACCTGTCGCCTTCCTTGATGAGACCCATGGCCACACCACTCACAGGGGCCTTTATGGGTACCCCCGCGTCCATGAGGGCCAGGGTGCTGCCGCAGACACTGGCCATGGAGGTCGAGCCGTTCGACTCCAGGACCTCGGAGACCAGCCTTATCGTGTAAGGGAAGGTGTCTTCGTCGGGTAGCACCCTGAGGAGGGCCCTCTCGGCGAGGGCTCCGTGGCCCACCTCGCGGCGGCCGGGGCCGCGGATGGGTCTGACCTCACCGACGCTGTAGGGCGGGAAGTTGTAGTGGTGCATGAAGCGCTTTTCCATCTCCGAACCCGGGCTGTCGATGGTCTGGATGTCGCCCACCGACCCGAGCGTGGCGATGGTCAGGACCTGGGTCTGCCCCCGGGTGAAGAGCCCGGAACCGTGGGTCCTCGGCAAGAGACCGACCTCACAGGACACCGGCCTGATGTCTTCGGGGCCGCGGCCGTCCGGCCGTCGTCCCTCCTCTATTATCATCCTCCTGACCTCGTCGCGGAGGACGGTCTTGAAGGCGTCGGAGATGTCCGCCTCATGCTCCGACCATTCAGGCGGGAGCGCCGCCTTGACCTCTTCCTCGACTTCCTCCAGGGCTCTCTCACGCGTCATCTTGTCGGGCTGGCCGAGCAGTTCCCGGATCTTCGGTCCGGCCATGGACCTGACAGCCTCGAGGAGCTCTTCCGGTGTCTTGTGGACGGGGTAGTCGCCCTTCGGCCTTCCCACCGCCTTGACGATGTTCTCCTGGAACCTGATGAGCTGCTGGCACGCCTCGAAGCCGAAGAAGACGGCCTCGATGATGTCCTCCTCCGGGACCTGGTCGGCCTCGGCCTCGACCATGAGGACCGCCTCCTTGCTGGCGGCCATGACGACGCGGAGGTCGCCGGTCTGGGTCTGCTCGTGCGTGGGGTTGAGGACGAACTCCCCGTCCACGCGTCCCACGATGACGGCGCCTATGGGGCCGTCGAAGGGGATGTCCGAGGTCGACAGGGCCGTGGACGCCCCGATGAGACCGGCGAACTCGGGTGCCGAATCAGGGTCCACGGAGAACACGGTCACCACGATCTGGACGTCGTTCCTGAAGCCCTTCGGGAAGCGCGGTCGGAGGGGACGGTCGGTCAGCCGCGCGGCGAGGATCGCCCTTTCGCTGGGGCGTCCCTCACGGCGGAAGAAACTCCCGGGTATCCTCCCGACAGAGTACTGTCGTTCCTCCCAGTCCACGAGGAGCGGGAAGAAATCGATACCCTCGCGGGGTTCACGGGAAGCCGTGGCGGTGGCCAGCACGACCGTGTCCCCGAAACGTACAAGCGCGCTCCCGCCGGCCTGTCCGGCCACCTTACCGGTCGTCACGACCAGGGGCCGGCCGGCGAACCGTATCTCGAAGCTTTCTGACATGGGCTGGAAAGCGCCTCCTCTGTATGGTTTACCGGGCGGCCGAATCTCAACGCCTGAGACCCAGCTTCTCCAGGATGGCCCGGTAGCGTTCGACGTCGGTGTTCCGGAGGTAGTTCAGGAGGCGGCGCCGCTGCCCGACCATCTTCAGGAGCCCACGGCGGGAGTGATGGTCCTTCCGGTGCTCGCGGAGATGTTCGGTGAGTTCGTTTATCCGTCGGGTGAGTATCGCGACCTGAACCTCAGGGGAACCGGTGTCCGAGTCATGCAGCTTGAACTCTGAGATTATCTTCTGCTTGCTTTCCTTGCTGAGCAAGGACTTCACCTCCAGGGCTTCTCTCCTCCCCGCCGCCCAAGCGCATCGCCGGAGGGGGCGGACGGCCTAGGCCGCGGTTCACAGGGACGGCTCATTCTAACACCCCGACCTAACCCGGTGCAAGTTGAGGCCGGTCGCCCCGGCCGAGGCTCAGACCGAAGAAGGTGAGAGCCCTCTCCCTGTCCCGGGATATCTGGGCGGCCAGCTCCTCGGGGCTGGAGAAGGTCCTCTCCGCCCTGAGCCGCCTGTGGAAGAAGACCCTGACCCTCTCCCCGTAGCCCGGCGGCTCGCCCGCGAGGACGTGCACCTCCAGCCCTGGCGGGATTCCTTCCCCGTCCGACGGACCGAAGGTGGGCCGGAAGCCGAGGTTGGCCACTGACGGAAGGGCCTGGGACAGGTCGTCGGGCGCGACGTCTCCCCGGGCCAACGAGCAGACGTACACACCGGTCGCCGGGCACAGGACCTCCCCCGCGTACTCCACGTTGGCCGTGGGGAAGCCCAGGGTCTGCCCGCGGCCGTACCCGCGCGACACGGTGCCGACGAGGCTGTGCGGCCGCCCCAGCAAGAGGGCCGCCCGCTCGACGTCGCCTTCCCGCAGGGCCTGTCTCACCGCCGAGCTGGACACGACCCGACCCCGGATGCGCACCGGAGGATGGACGACGACCTCGACCCCGGCCGCCTTCCCCAGTTCGGCCAGGAGGGCGGCGTCGCCCCGGGCACCCCGCCCGAACGTGAAGTTGAACCCCACGACAACGGCTTGGCAGCCGAGCGTCTCCACCAGCGTCTCCGTGAAGAAGGCCTCCGGCTCGACCGCCGCCACCTGCTCGGTGAACTTGAGAGCGAGCACCCGCTGGGCTCCGGCCGCCCGAAGCAGGGCCGCCTTGTCGCCAAGGGTGGTGAGGAGGCCTCCTTTCCCGCCGTCCCGACGGACCACCCTGTCCGGATGAGGCCAGAACGTCACGGCGACCAGCGGCGCCTTGCGCTCGCGGGCCAGGACCAGCCCTCTTCTGAGGAGGCTTCTGTGTCCGACGTGCACCCCGTCGAAGACACCGATGGCCGCCACCGGCCGGTCGGACCCGACCGGCGGCGCCGCCTCCCAAGGCGAGACGGCCCCGAGGCCCCGCCCCTCAGTCCCACCCTCGACCTCGAGGAACTCTGTCTTGACGTCCAGGTCTCGACCGCTGCCAGGACTCCGGCTCAAACCCCCGGGCCTCCCCCTTTCGCCCCCGGCCGCAGGACCTTGCACGGCCTCAGCCATCTCCCGTCAAGCTTCGCCACAGCCACCAGGTCCCCGTCTTCCCCCAGCACTCTCACGAGGCGACTCCGCCCGACCGGCCCGTCCGTGCCGTCCGCCCTCCCCGTCCTCCCGCCGACGCCGGGCTCCACCACACCGGTCCACGCCACGCGCTCACCGTGGGCGACACGGGCCAGGTCCCGGCGGGACGGGCGGATACACGGAAGGTGCGCGAGAGCATCCGCCGGCGCGACCGCCACCGCCCCGAGGTCCCCGCACCGGGCCGCCCCGGCGAACTCCTCCAGGGTGAGGGACGCCTCCAGGACGAACCCTCCGACGCCCTCCCGCACGAGAAAGCCGAGGTGAGCCCCTACGCCCAGGGCCCGCCCAAGGTCGTGGGCGAGGGTCCGCACGTAGGTGCCTCTGGAGCAGCGCACCCGGACCCGGGCGGCGGGGCAGGCGGCGGCCCCGCGGCCTTCGCCCGGGACGAAGTCCAGGAGCTCAAGGCGGTGGACGGTCACCGTCCTGGCCGGCCGCACCACTTCCCGGCCTTCCCGCGCGGCGCGGTACAGACGCTCTCCGCCCACCCGCACCGCCGAGACCATCGGAGGAACCTGCTGGATGACACCCTCGAAGCGCGGCAGGACCTCGGCCACGTCGCTCCGCGCGAGACGGGCCGCCGCCGCCGGCGAGCCGCCCACGACCGTCCCGCTGTGGTCCTGGGTGTCGGTCTCCTGTCCGAAACGGATCTCCGCGAGATAGGTCTTCGGCAGGTCGAGCAGGTATTCGGCCAGGCGGGTCACCGACGGTCCGACGAGCACGAGGAGCACCCCTGCCGCGGGAGGGTCCAACGTCCCCGCGTGCCCCACGCGGCGCTCCCCGGTCACCCGCCTCACGTACGAGACCACGTCGTGGGAGGTCATTCCGGGCGGCTTGCACAGGACGTAAAGCCCATCGGTCCGACGGCCGCGGGCCGGCCGCCGGTCGCGGCGCACCTCCTGCCCGACACGGTCGGTCAAACCGGTCTCCCGCATGGCGACCAGACCGTCGCGTCCTCCTCCGGGGTCCCTGGACGCGGCCCGGCCTCTGCAGGCGGGCCCGCCGGCTCTTCCGGGAAGAGCTTCTTCGTCTCCTCGAGCACCCTCGAGAGGACCTCTTCGACCGTCCCCCTCAGGACGCACCCGGCCGCCTTGCGGTGCCCTCCCCCGCCCAGGGCCGCCGCGACGGCGCCCACGTCGAAGTCCTTCTTCGACCGCAGGGCGACCCGGACCGCCCCGTCGGGCATCTCCTGCAGGAGGAAGCTCACGTCAACGGAGTCGATCATCCGCGGGTAGCCGACGAGTCCCTCCACCTCGTCGTCTGTCGCTCCGCATTCCTCGAGCATCCGGCGGGTCACCACCACCCAGGCGATGCGCCCTCCGGCCGCAAAACTCAGGGTCTGAAGCATCCGCTGGACCAGCCGCAGACTGGACACCGTACGTGTGTCGTGGATGATCTCCCCCACCGGGCCCGGCTCGACACCCAGGTCGAGCAGTTCCGCCGCGAGGCGGTGCGTCTCGGCCGTTGTGTTCTCGAACCGGAACCCTCCCGTGTCGGTGCTGACCGCCACGTAGAGGCAAAGGGCCATCTCGCGGTCAAGGGCGACGCCCAGGGAGGCGATCACCGCCCTCACCTGTTCGGCCGCCGCGGACGCCTTGGGGTCGACATAGTTCACATGCCCGAACAAAGCGTTCGAGGGGTGATGGTCGATGTTCACGACAAGCTCCGCCTGACGGAGGTCATCCGGGCCCAGACCGGCCCGTCCCGGGTCAGAGCAGTCGATGAGAAAGATGCATTCGAATCCGGAGACAGGACGGTCCAGCGTGTCGAGAGCGACGATGTCCTGGAAGCCGGGAAGAAAACCGAACCTCTCGGGAGGAGGGGTGGGGGCAACGAGCGTCACCGACTTCCCGAGTCGCTGCAGGGCCCTCATCATGGCCAGGTTGGAGCCCAGGCTGTCCCCGTCGGGGAACTCGTGGAGAGCCAGGAGGAACGATGAACAGCCGCCCACCGCCCGGGCGACGTCAGGAGCCGTGTCGCCCCTCCCGGGGTTCAACGCACGTCCTCCCCGTCATCCCCTGAAGGCGCCTCCGGCCCACCCGCCGGCTTCCGAAGGCCCGACTCCCTGGAGCCGAGCTGTCCGAGGATGGTCTGGATCCGGGTCCCCCGCTCTATGGAGTCGTCCAGGCGGAAGACCACTTCAGGGGTGTGCCGCAGCCGGATGCGGCGTCCGAGTTCCGAGCGCACGAACCCGGTCCCGCTCCTGAGCGCCTGCAGGGAGTCTTCCTTGTCCTTCTTCGAACCCAGGACACTGACGAAGACCTTGGCCACGCGGGCGTCGCGGGACAGCTCCACGTCCGTGACGCTCACGAACCCGAGCCGCGGGTCCTTGAAGCTCCGGAGGATGTCGGAGACCTCCTCCTTTATGGCCGTCCGCAACCTCTCCAGTCTGGCCGGGTCCATACCTCTACTCCACCTTCGAGGCCGGGGTGTCCCACGGCCTCACTTCGCTCTCAGCGTATCTCGATCGACGCTTCGAGGACCTCGAACGGTCCGGCCCTTTCGGTCCAGGCGACCAGATTGTCCAGCAGACGCCGGCAGACCGTCTCGCTCGCCGAGACGCAGGCGACACCGAGTGTGGCCAGTTGCCAGGTCTCCTGCTCGTCAAGCTCGGCCACCGACACCCCGAACCGCGTCCGGAGTCTTGTCATCAGGCTTGTGACGACCTGCCGTTTGTCCTTGAGGGACCGGGCCTCCGACAGATGGAGCCGGAGGAGGCATGTCCCGACGATCAAGCCGGGACCTCCTCCACGATGAAGGCCTCGATCACGTCCCCCACCTTCACGTCCTGGAAGTCCTCCAGACCGATGCCGCAGTCGAAGCCGGCCGAGATCTCGCGCTGGTCCTCCTTGAAGTGCTTCAGAGATGCTATCTTGCCCTCGTAGACGATCTTCCCGTCGCGGACGACCCTGACCTGGCTCTTCCTCGTGATCTTCCCGTCGGTCACGTGGCAGCCGGCCACGATTCCGACCTTGGGGATCCGGAAGAGCTCGCGGACCTCCGCGTGACCCAGGACCGTCTCTTTGAACTGCGGCGCCCGCAGTCCCTTCACGGCGGCCTTGATGTCGTTTATGGCGTCATAGATGACCCGGTAGGTCCGTATCTCCACGTTCTCCCGTTCCGCCGCCTGCCTGGCACCGGCGTCCGGGGTGACGTTGAAGGCGATGATCATGGCTTCCGAGGCCGAGGCGAGCATGACGTCTGTCTCGGTCACGCCGCCGACCCCCGCGTGGATGACCTCGATTCCGACTTCAGGTTCCTCGAGCTTCTGCAGGGACTGCTTCACGGCCTCGAGCGACCCCTGGACATCGGCCTTGAGGACCAGGTTCAGTTGCTTTCTCTTGCCCTGTCGAACCTGGTCGAGAAGGTCGGACAGGGTCACCGTCGCCCTGGCGCCGAGCTCCTGTTCGCGGCGACGCTCGTCGCGGTGGGCGGCGATCTCGCGGGCCATCTTCTCGTCGGCCAGGACCTCCAGCAGGTCGCCGGCCTCCGGCAGGTCGTCAAGACCCACGACCTCGACCGGTGTCGAGGGCCCGGCCTCCCGGAGGCGCTGTCCCTTGTCCCCGACCATGGCCCGCACCCGACCGGAACAGGACCCCACGACGAACGGGTCGCCTATCCTCAATGTGCCCGTCTGGACCAGGACGGAGGCCACCGGTCCCAGACCCTTGTCCAGCCGGGTCTCGATGACCGTGCCGCGCGCACGGCGGTTCGGGTTGGCCTTGAGGTCGGACATCTCCGCCACGAGCAGGATCATCTCCAGGAGGTCGTCTATCCCGGTGCCTTCCTTGGCCGACACCGGTACGACGATGGTGTCTCCCCCCCACTCCTCGGGGGTCAGCCCGTGTTCTGAGAGCTGCTTTTTGACCCTGTCCGGCAGAGCGTTCGGCTTGTCCATCTTGTTCAGGGCCACGATTATGGGGACCTTGGCCGCCCGGGCGTGGTTGATGGCCTCCACGGTCTGGGGCATGACCCCGTCATCGGCGGCCACGACGAGGACGGCGATGTCCGTGACGCGTGCTCCGCGGGCCCGCATGGCCGTGAAGGCCTCGTGACCCGGGGTGTCGAGGAACACCAGTCTCTTGCCGTTCCATTCGACGGTGCTGGCCCCGATGTGCTGGGTGATCCCGCCGGCCTCCCCCGCGGTGACGTTCGTCTTGCGGATGGCGTCGAGAAGGGACGTCTTGCCGTGGTCCACATGGCCCATGACCGTCACCACAGGCGGCCGGGGCTCGAGCGCCTCCTGGTCGGGCTCCTCCCACTCGGCCCGGGCCGTCTCATCCCTGGCGGCCTCGTCGTCCTCCCCCGGCTTCGACAGGTGCACGACCAGTCCCATCTCCGTCAGGGCGACCCGGACGGTCTCAGGGTCCAGGACCTGGTTCAGGCCGGCGACGATTCCCAGCCGGATGAGAGACTTGATGAGCTCGGCCCCTGTCACGCCCATCCTCTCGGCCAGCTCACGCACGGTGATAGGCCCCTCCACGACCACCTCGGTCGCAGGGACCCGCGGCGGTTCGGACGGCTTCGTGGGCTCGGGACGGCCCTTGCGGCCCTTGCCCCGCCGTCCCCTGCCCAGCGGGACATCCTCGTCACGCCAGCGCCGCGCGGCCGGCCCTTCACGAGGACCGCGCTCGCGACCCGCAGCCCCACGCTTCTGCCCCGGGGCGCCCTTCCGCTCCGGCTTGGCGACAGCAGCAGGCGGAGGGACGAGACCCGCTCCGAAGCGCCGGGCTGGTGCCGGCCGCACCGCGGCCGCGCCGCGTTCAGCCGGCCTCCCCCGCCGCACACCCGCCTGGGCGG
>CAJXZV010000026.1 GCA_913063835.1 uncultured Eubacteriales bacterium | reverse complement strand
CCCCGACAGCCTTCGCCTGGTCGGGGTCCACCTCGAAGAGAGGGCGGCCGTCCGGTCCGACGACGAGGACCGCCCCCCGCCGGGTCACCCTGACGACACCGAGCCTCTCGCCCGGTCCCGCGGGACGCTCTGGCCCCCCGCCCACTTCCTAGAGGCCCAGCTCCCCGCTTATACCCTGCATGGCCTCCAGGCCGAGTCCGATGAACTCGTCGAGTTCGAGTCCCAGCTCGTCCTTGACCGACAGCATCGGCTCCCGGCGCGCCCCCCGGGCGAAGGCCTTCTCGCCGAACCGGTTCAGGACGAAGCGCGTGTCGATGGCCGAGAGCTTCTTCTCCGGCTTGATGAGGGCGGCGGCCACGATGAGGCCCGTGAGGGGGTCGGCGGCGTAGAGGGCCTTGGCCATGAGGGTCTTCCTGGGCAGACCGTGGTGGTCGTTGTGGGCCCGGACCGCGTCCACGATCTCCGGGTCCACCCCGAGTTCGGCCAGCATGTCGGCTCCGAGCATGCTGTGCCGTTCGGGGTCGTCCTTCGTCATGTCGTAGTCGATGTCGTGGAGGAGGCCTGCAAGACCCCACTTCTCCACGTCCTGGCCGAGTCTTTCGGCCAGGCGGCGCATGACCGCCTCGACGGCGAGGATGTGCTTGCGAAGGTTCTTGGTCTTGACCTTCTCGAGCATGAGTTCGTAGGCCTCTTGCCTGTCCATCTCATCCCTCCCCCACCATCTTTTCCCCGACGGAGCCGGCCCAACCTTCCCCGCGGGACGCAAGGCGTCGGACCGGCTCTGGCACGGCCGGAAGAAGACACGAAAGCCGCAGGTCGGCTGTGTCTCCCGGACGCCCGGGCCTCCCTGCGGCATCTTGACCGCCTTGGGGCTTTCTTGGGGCCTTATCGGCCTTCTTCCCCTGTGAGCCCGCCCGATCCAGGCCTCAGCCCCTGATGAAGGTGAGGGCCAGCGAGCTCGCCAGGAAGGCGAAGGCCAGGCCTGTGGCGATCTTGCCCAGGAGGTCGTCGAGCCCCTTCCTCTTCCCGAACAGGGCCTCCGCCCCGCCGGCGATGGCCCCCGAGAGACCGGCGCTGCGGCCGGACATCAGAAGGACGGTGACGATGAGACCGACGGAAAAGACCACGTGCAGGACTGTGACGACTATCTCGAACACCGGTTTCAGCCCTCCTCCCAGGCCATGACCATTCTAGCGTACACCGCAGCCCCAGGCAATCAGGCCGGACCACCGCAACCGAGCGCGACCAGGGCGGGCCTGGAGCTCAGGTGGACCCGCCCTCACTCGAGGCCGAACCGGGCCTCAGCGCCGAGCTCCTCCTCCAGCCTGAGGAGCTGGTTGTACTTGGCCACGCGCTCGCTCCGCGAGGGGGCCCCTGTCTTTATCTGTCCCGCGCCCGTGCCCACGGCCAGGTCGGCGATGGTCGTGTCCTCTGTCTCCCCCGACCGGTGGGATATCACGCAGGCGTAGCCGGCCCGGCGGGCCATGGCCATCGTCTCCAGGGTCTCGGTGAGGGTGCCTATCTGGTTCAGCTTCACCAGGACGGCGTTGGCGACCTTCTCTCTTATGCCTCTCGCCAGGCGGTCCTTGTTCGTGACGAAGAGGTCGTCACCCACCAGCTGGACCCGGGACCCCAACCTGGCGGTCAGTTCGGCCCAGCCGGCCCAGTCGTCCTCGGCCAGACCGTCCTCGAGGGAGCGGATCGGGTAGCGTCCCACCCAGTCGGTCCAGAAGTCGACCATCTCGCCGGTGCCGAGGCTCCGGCCCTCGGAGCGGAGGACGTAGCGGCCGTCCTCGAACAGTTCGGTCACGGCCGGGTCGAGGGCGACGGCCACCTGGCGGCCGGGCTCGTAGCCGGCCCGGGTCACCGCCTCGATGAGCACGGCTATGGCCTCCTCGTTCGACTCGAGGTCCGGGGCGAAACCGCCCTCATCCCCCACCGCCGTCGAAAGGCCGCGGGAGGCGAGCAGGTCCTTCAGGGCCCAGAAGACCTCGACTCCGGCCCGGAGGGCCTCCGAGAAGGTCGGAAACCCGTGGGGCATGATCATGAACTCCTGGAAGTCGACCCTGTTCGCCGCGTGCCGTCCCCCGTTGATGATGTTCATCAGCGGCACCGGCAGGCGCGGAGGCACGGCCTCTCCGAGGACTTCCGCCCAGAGGTCTCCGAGATGACGGTGGTAGGGCTTGCCTGTGGCCGCGGCGGCCGCCTTCGAGACGGCCAGCGAGACGCCGAGGACGGCGTTCGCCCCCAGCCTGGCCTTGTTCGGCGTGCCGTCCAGCTCGAGCATCCGCCGGTCGATGTCGGCCTGCCGGAGGGCGTCCAGCCCGGCGAGGGCCGGGGCGATCTCCTCCGTCACGTTGGCGACGGCCCGCCTCACCCCCTTGCCGCCGAACCGCTCGCTGTCCTTGTCACGCAGTTCCACGGCCTCGTGCATCCCGGTCGACGCTCCGGACGGCACCGCCGCGCGCCCCGTGGACCCGTCGGCCAGGACGGCTTCAACCTCGACCGTCGGGTTGCCCCTCGAGTCGAGTATCTCCCTCGCCTTGAGGACTTTCAGTGCGGTCTTCACGAAGCTCCCTCCCAGCCTTGAGAAGGTTCGGGTTGAAGGCGGGACCCCGGTCCCGCCGCGCCCGCAGGAGAGAAACCCCCGTCATCTCGGGCGGTTTCTCGAGTCCCATGATGTCCAGGATCGTCGGCGCGACATCCGCCAGGATGCCCGTCGGCAGGCGGACCGGACGCCTGGGCCGCCTGGGGTCGATGATGACGAAAGGCACCGGACTGCAGGTGTGGGCCGTGTGGGGCTGTCCGGTCTCCCGGTCGATCATCTGCTCGGAGTTCCCGTGGTCGGCGACGACCAGAGCCACCCCGCCCCGTTCCTCGACGGCTCTCACGACCCGGCCCGCCGCCCTGTCCACGGCCTCGACGGCCCGCCTGGCCGCGTCGAGGTCCCCCGTGTGCCCGACCATGTCCGCGTTGGCGAAGTTCATGACGATGAGGTCGTAGGCGCCCGACTCGATGCGCCGGACGGCCTCTTCGGCCACCTCGAAGGCCTTCATCTCCGGCTTCTGGTCGTAGGTCGCGACCTTCGGGGAGGGGATGAGCACCCGGTCCTCTCCGGGGAACGGCGTCTCCTCTCCTCCGGAGAAGAAGTAGGTGACATGTGCGTACTTCTCCGTCTCGGCCAGCCGGAGCTGCCTGAGACCGGCTCTGGAGACCACCTCGCCGAGAGTGCCGGTCACGGCCTCCGGGGGAAAGGCGACCTCGACAGGATAGGTGACGTCATAGGCCGTCATGGTGACGAAGTAGAGGTCGAGCCGGCCTCCCGGTCGACGGAAGCCGTCGAACTCCTCGAGGGCGAAGGCCTGGGTGAGCTGGCGGGCGCGGTCCGGTCGGAAGTTGAAGAAGACGACGGCGTCACCGTCTTTCACCAGGGCGACCGGTCCACCGGGGGCCTCCTCGACGACGGTCGGGGTGACGAACTCGTCGCTCTCACCCAGGCGGTAGGCTTCCTCGACGGCCCGGACGGCCGACGCCGCCCTCCGGCCCTCCCCTGCGACCATGGCCAGGTAGGCCTTCTCGGTCCTGTCCCACCTCCGGTCGCGGTCCATGGCGTAGTAGCGGCCGCTCACCGTGGCCGGCCGCCCCACACCCGTCTCGGAGACGGCCCGCTCGAGGTCGGCCAGGTAGCCGAGGGCGCTCTTCGGAGGCACGTCCCGGCCGTCCAGGAAGGCGTGCACCGCCACCCGGCTCACGCGCCTTTTCGCAGCGAGCGCCAGAAGGGCGAACAGGTGGTCCTGGTGGCTGTGCACACCCCCGGGCGAGAGGAGACCCATGAGGTGCAGGGTCCGGCCCGGCCGAGCGGCCCGGCGGGCCGCCTCGACCAGGACCGGGTTGCGGAAGAAGCTCCCGTCGGCGACGGCCTTGTTGATGCGGGCCAGGTCCTGGTAGACGATGCGGCCGGCCCCGAGGTTCAGGTGGCCGACGTTCGAGTTCCCCATCTGACCTGCGACGAGGCCGACATCCTCACCGGCACAGCCGAGGATGGTGTGGGGGAACTCGGAGAGCCAACGGTCCATGTTGGGGGTCCTGGCCCGCCGGACGGCGTTGCCGTTGACATCCGGAGCCAGGCCCCAGCCGTCGAGGATGATGAGGACGACGGGCTTCGGACGTCCGGAACCTGTGGTCTTCACCGCGCAACCCGCTCGACGATCTCCGCGAACGATGAGGGGTCCAGGGAAGCCCCGCCGACGAGAGCCCCGTCTATGTCCGGCTGCCTGGAGAATTCAAGGATGTTGTCAGGCTTGACACTGCCCCCGTAGAGGATGCGGGTCGCCGCAGCCGCATCGTCTCCGAAGAGACCCGCCAGGAGCTGACGGATGAGCGCGGCCACCTCCTGGGCGTCCTCGCCGCGGGCGGCCTGGCCGGTCCCGATGGCCCAGACGGGCTCGTAGGCCACACAGAGACCGGCCGGCGCCCCGTCGGGGAAGCCGGCGAGGGCGCTCGTCAACTGGGTCCGCACGACCTGCTTGGTCCGTCCGGCCCGCCTCTCCTCCCACGTCTCCCCCACGCAGAGGATGGGGTGCAGGCCGTGGCGGGCCGCGGCTCCCAGGCGCTTCCGGACGGTCTCGTTCGTCTCGCCGAAGTACTGGCGCCTTTCGGAGTGCCCGACGATGACGTAGCGGCAAGAACACTCGACCAGCATCGGAGCGGAGATCTCCCCGGTGTAGGCTCCTTCGTCCTCCCAGTGCAGGTTCTGGGCGCCCAGCGCGATGCCGGTCCCTTCCAGGGCCCGCGCGGCGTCGCCCAGAGCCGTGAACGGCGGGCAGACCACGACCTCCGCCCCCGCGGCGGCTACGGGCGGCCCGTCGGCCGCCGCCGGCCGCCGTTCCTCGAGCCTGGCCGCCAGGGTCTTGAGGAGTCTCACCGTCTCGGCCCTCGTCCGGTGCATCTTCCAGTTGCCCGCCGCCAGCGGCCGCCGCCGGGCGGCCCTCGTCCCGTTCACCATCTGTCGAGTGTCCCCTCAGCTCTCCTCGGTCTGCCGGGCTCCTTCCCGCACATCCGCCGCCCTCTCGAGACAGGCGACCCCCGGCAGGGTCCTGCCCTCCATGAACTCGAGGGAGGCGCCCCCGCCGGTCGAGAGGTGTGTGACCCGGTCGGCCAGGCCGAGCCGGGCCAGGGCCGCGGCGGAGTCTCCCCCGCCGACGACGGTCATGCCCGGACAGTCGGCCACCGCCCTGGCCACGGCCTCCGTCCCGGCCATGAAAGGTTCGAACTCGAAAACGCCGACCGGGCCGTTCCAGAAGACGGAGCCGGCCCGCCGGATGATGTCGCCGAAGCGCTCCGCACTGCGCGGGCCGATGTCCATGGCCCGCCACCCGTCGGTGACCTCGGGCCGCCCCTCGACGCGCCGCTCGGCATCTGCCGAGAAATCCCTGGCGACGACCAGGTCAACCGGGAGAAGGAGCTCCTTCCCCAGCGTCTCGGCCTCTCCGAGGACCGCCAGGGCCTCCTTGACGAGGTCGGGCTCGACAAGGGAGTCGCCCATCGCCCGTCCCTGGGCCAGGAGGAACGTGTTGGCCATCCCGCCGCCCAGGATCAGGGTGTCGACACGTTCCAGGAGGTGGCGGATCACGCCCAGTTTGTCGGAGACCTTGGCTCCGCCGAGAACCGTCACGAAGGGCCGTGCCGGGTCGTCCAGAAGCCGGCCGAGGTTCTCCAGCTCGGCCTTCATCAGAAGGCCGGCCACGGCCCGCTCCACGAAGCGGGCCATCACCGCCGTCGAGGCGTGAGCGCGGTGAGCCGCGCCGAAGGCGTCGTTCACATAGATATCGGCCAGGCGGGCCAGGGCCTGTGCGAACCCCTCGTCCCCGGCCTCTTCCCCGGGATGGAAACGGAGGTTCTCCAAGAGGAGGATGTCTCCGGGCTTCAACGCCTCCACCGCCGCCTCGACCCGCGGCCCCACGCAGTCACCGACCGTGATCACGGGTCGGCCGACGAGTTCGCCGAGGCGCCTGGCCACCGGGGCCAGACTGAGCTCGGCGACCACCTTTCCCTTGGGCCGTCCGAGGTGTGAGGCCAGGATGACCCGGGCCGAATTCTTGACAAGGTGTCTCACCGTCGGCAGGGCGGCGCGAATCCTGGTGTCGTCGGCGATGCCGTCAGGGTCGAGGGGGACGTTGAAGTCGACCCGGACGAACACCCTCCGTCCGGCCAGTTCGGCCCGTCCAAGGTCCGCCACGCTCACGCGCCTGTGGTCCGCTCGGTTCGTTGACATGTCACAGACCCCTGTCAACCATGTAGGAGACAAAGTCGACCAGGCGGTTCGAGTACCCCCACTCGTTGTCGTACCAGGCGACGACCTTGGCCATCCTGTCCCCGACGACCATGGTCGAGAGCCCGTCGACGACGGCGGACATCGGGTTGCCCTTGAAATCGACGGAGACGAGCGGCTCGAAGGTGATGGCCAGGAAACGGCCCATCGGTCCCGAGGCGGCCTTGACGAAGGCCTCGTTGATGGCCTCCACCGACACGGGCTCCCTGAAGGTGGCCACGAGGTCCACGACAGACACCGTCGACGTCGGCACCCGCATGGCGAACCCGTTCAGGCGGCCCTTCAGCTCCGGCAGCACGAGGGCCACGGCCTTGGCCGCCCCGGTCGTCGTCGGGATGATGTTGAGAGCCGCCGCCCTGGCGCGCCGGAGGTCCCTGTGGGGCAGGTCCAGGATGCGCTGGTCGTTGGTGTAGGCGTGCACCGTCGTCATGAGGCCCTGCTCCATCCCGAAGGCGTCGTTCAGGACCTTCGCCACCGGGGCGAGACAGTTCGTGGTGCAGGAGGCGTTGGAGACGACATGGTGGCGGGACGGGTCGTAAGCGTCTTCGTTGACACCCATGACGACGGTCAGGTCCTCGTTCTTGGCCGGGGCCGATATCAGGACCTTGCGGGCTCCACCCTTCTCTATATGGAGGACGGCCTTGGCCCGCTGTGTGAAGAGGCCCGTGGACTCGACGACGATGCTCACGCCGAGGTCCTTCCAGGGGAGCTTGGCCGGGTCGGGCTCCTGGAGGACCTTCACCTCCCGGCCGTCGATGACGAGAGTCCCGTTGCCGGTCCTGACCTCGCCGGGGTAGACCCCGTAGTTGGTGTCGTACTTGAACAGGTGGGCCAGGGTCTCCGGGCTCGTGAGGTCGTTGACCGCGACGACCTCGAAGTCCCCGCGGTCGAGGGCGATGCGCAGAAACTGCCGGCCGATGCGGCCGAAGCCGTTGATACCGACCTTGACGGCCATGCCGAACTCCTCCTTCGAGCTTCAGAGTGAACGGTCTTGTCCAGAACTGGCTACCCGAGGATATCCCGAGCGGTTCGAGCCTCTGCCGGCGAATCCTGCCGCACCTCAGCCGCAGCCTGCCCGGGACCGGGTCACCGAGTAGTATTTATTCCCTCGTTCCAGAACCTACCCTCGCCGGATACCGTGGGCAGGATGCGGGTGACGATGACGTCGACCTTCCGGCAGGTGAGGGCGGTCATGTGTTCGACGACCTCGGCCACGCGGCGCCTCACGGCCGCCGCCGTCTCCCTGATGACATGACCGTAGACCACGCCGAGCGACAGCTCGAACGACACTCCAGCCTCGTCGGCATCCACGCGCACTCGGTAGACCCGGGCCACCCCGGCGGTCTCCACGGCCGCCCGCCCGGCGATGGCCGCGAGGACCAGGTCCTCGATGTAGAAGCGCCCTAGGGCGCTCCAGGTCGGCCGGACGACACTCTTCTCGACGAACCGGCCCGGCGCCCGTTTCCGGGCCTTGGCCTTGAGGAAGACCCTCAGCGGGTCCACGGGGTAGCCGGCGAAACTCTTCCTGACCTCGAGGGTCGGGGCCGGTATGACGTGCTTTCCCTCCGTCCGCCGGATGCGGACCGCCTTCCGCATCTGGCGAGGGGAGGCGAACTCCTCGATGGACATGACCCTCGAGGGAGGCGGCAGGCCGAGGTTGGTCAGCACGCGGCGGACCATCTCCTCGGAGATGCCGATGACGAGCAGGCGTGACGGCCTGAGCCGGTCCAAGGCCTCCCTGACCTCGGCGGCGTGGGAAGGTTCGTCGAGAAGGGCGCGGCGCACCGCGGCCACCCTGGTCGACTCCCGTTTGGCCGACCTCCCGGCCAGGATCTTCCCGCCCGCGATGAGCAGGCCGTCGTCAAGGATGGCGTCCGCGTCCATCTCCTCGGCGACGATGGAAGCCCTGTGGCTCTTCCCTGTCCCGGCGGGACCGATGAGGGCCAGGACCTCAGGTGTTCTCTCAAGGCCGGTCCGCCTCCCCGGGTCGGGTTCCGGGCGGGCGGTGGGGTCGACGGAAACCAGTTCTCTTCCCCCCTCGAAGGAAGAGGCCCGTCCCCGGAGGACGGGCCCGGCCTTCACCCTTCTACCGGCACTCGGTCACTCCGGGCGCGGCGGGGTCCCCTCCTGCCCGGGTAGGACTTCACTCGCCGCGGGGGAGGCCGCGGCGCCCCTGGCGCCTCCGCCCCGGCGCCTCCCCTTCTGACGGAGGCTCACCCCAATCTCCTCCGCCACTTCCTGTTCGAAGCGTCTCAGGTCGAAGTCCCCGGGAATCCTGGCTCGGCGGTCCCTCTTGTCTTCGGCCACCCGTTCTCACCTCCGGGGATAGTCTCCCGCGGGCGAGCGCGATTATGGCGGCCAATAAAGGCTGTCCTTCCTCGGAGCGGCAGCCGCCCCATCCGTCTAGTCGCCGAAGACGGCCGACAGCCGCTCTATCTTCTCCATCATCTGTCTGAGCTCGTCGCCTTCCATGAACCGCGGTGCGGTCGACTCTATCCAGACCGGGGTTATCCGTGCCGAGAGGACCCCCTCAGGGGAAAGCTGGAGCTCGAGGATGGTCCCTTCCTTCTGGTGGACCTTCGCCTGGTCGTTGACGAAGTTGCCCAGGCTATAGGCGATGACCCCGCCGCCATAGACCTCGAACCCCTGGACGATGTGCGGGTGATGGCCGAGGACGACCGAGGCCCCCAGGTCTATGACCTGGTGGGCGATGGCCACGCAGTCGTTCTTCGGGTTGAAGGCCTGCGGGTAGGGGATATCCTCCCAGCCCCAGTGGAAGCTCACCACCACGATGTCGGCCATCTCCTTGGCGCGGGCGATGTCCTCGGCGATGATGGTCATGTCGAGCGGGTTGCAGCCGGGTGTGTCCTCTCCGGCCAGGAAGGTCCGCCGGTAGTCGTAATCCCAGAACAGCCACGAGTCCGCGAACTCCGTGTAGCCGACGAAGGCGAGCCTGATGCCGTCGGCCTCCACGACCCTGACCGTCCGCGCGTCCTTCTCGTCGCGCCCCCCGCCGACATAGACCATCCCGGCCTCGGTCAGGAGGTCCAGCGTCTGGAGCATGCAGGGTGAGTCGTAGTCGAGGATGTGGTTGTTGCAGACGGAGACGACGTCCATCCCGGCGAGCTTCAGGCACTCGACGAATTCGGGCCTTCCCCGGAGCCAGATGCCCTTGCCCGGGATGGGCGTGCCCGTGTCGCCGAGCGGCGCCTCCAGGTTGCAGAAGGTGATGTCGGCGGAGCTGAGTAGCTCGGCCACGTTCCCGAACGGGTAGTCGAGCCCGTACCTGTCTATCTCCCGTTGGGTCTTGCGCGCCAGCATCACGTCACCCACGGCGGCCAGGGTGATCTCCCCGGTCACGCCGTGGAAGGCCGCCCTGGCCTCGGCCGTGCCGAGCCACTCGGCGAAGGCCCGGACCACCGCCCGGTTGGGCTCGAGCCAGGTCCCCACCCCGGGCAGGCGCGACAGGGCCGCGGCGAGCCCGCTCGGCCGCCGCAGGACGAACCCCACCTCGGTCGCCAGCGGGTAGCTGCCGTCGAGGACCGTGTCGAGAGTCGGGTAGACACCCTCGACAGACAAGAGCTGCCGGTCGGGAGAACGCTCGGCCAGACCGATGACGGCCAGGCCGGCGGCAGGCCACGGTCCCGGGCGGCCGGCTTCGAGCTCGGCAAGGATGGACCGGGCCTCCTCGAGCGAGACGGACCGGTGGGGCGACGGGAAGTCGACCGACAGCAGCCTGGCCTGGTGGAACCCTGCCGCATCCGGCTGAAGCCCGGCCCGCTCGAGGAGGTCCGTCTCAGCGAAGACACCGTCGACGGCTCCGGAGCGGAGGAGTTCCAGGAGACCGGCATGGGTCCCGTCGCTCTCGACTAAAGTCACATCACACTCAGGGTCAGCGGAGAGATAGGCCGCGACAAGCCGCTCGACATCCTCGCGGACCCCTGGAGAGACGCCGACGGCCAGGCTTCCCGGGCCCCGCTCCACCTTGAAGGCCGCCAGGTAGCGGGCTGACCCGAAGCCGATGACCATGAGGAGGACGAAGATGACCGCCGGGATGAGCCTGCGCAGACCGCGTGAAGACAAAGGCTTTCCACCCCCGGCCCCGCCCTGTCGGTTCAAGTGTCCAGAGGCGGGCAGGGGAGGGTTTCTCCGGTGGGCGGCCGCTTCCTGCGGCCTGGAAGACCTGCCTGCGGCAACCTCCTCAGTGCGTACGGTGAAGGAGGTCGTCCGTCAGCTCGGCAAGGGTCTCTCTGGCGGGTATGTCGGGAAGCCGGGCCAGCTCGCCGTGAGCGACAGCCGCGTAGCTGCTGGCACGACCGAAGGCGTACTCGAGAGAACCGGAGCGGCGGAGGATGGATAGGACGTCCTCCAGCGCGCCGGGGTCGCGGCCGTTCTCCAGGAGGACCCTGAGGCGGTCTCTCTCCGGCGACTCGCGGAGGGCGTGGATGACCGGCAGGGTCGGTACACCGTTCCTCACGTCCGCCCCTGTGGACTTGCCCAACCTCTCGGTCGACGAGGTGAAGTCGAGGAGGTCGTCGACGATCTGGAAGCAGAGGCCGAGGGCCCGCCCGTAGCGCCACAGCGCTCCCACGACGTCGTCCGGTGCACCGCACCCCATGGCCCCCAGGTGAGCGCACTCCCCGATGAAGAGGGCCGTCTTCTTCTCGATCCAGTCGAGGTAGTCGGCCTCGCTGAGGGCCAGGCGGTCGACCCGCCCGAACTGCCTCATCTCGCTGGCGGCCATCTCCCTGACGCAGGCCGAGAGGCTGACGAGGACCCTGGCCCCGCCCCACTCGGCGATGAGGCTGAGGGCACAGCCGAGAAGGTAGTCCCCACCCAGGACGGCCATCCGGTCGCCCCAGCGGGCGTTGACCGTGTCCTGGCCCCGCCTCTTGGTCGACTGGTCCACGATATCGTCGTGGACCAGTGTCGCCATGTGGATGAGTTCGGCCGCGGCCGCCAGGTTGATGAGGCGTTCCTGCTCACGCTCGGGGCTGAACCGGCCGCCGAGCAACACCAGGGCGGGCCTGAGACGCTTGCCGCCCCCGCGGAGCGGGTGCTGGATGACGTCGGTCACCAAAGGTACGTCGGATTGGAGGACCTCGCGCAGCCTTCGCTCGACGAGAGGCAGGTCCAGCGATAGTTCAGCGTAATCGGCGAACGGTCTCAAGAAGGGCACCCGCTTCGTCTGGGCCCCTTGCCCTTGCCGGACCACGGCCCCGGGACGCCCCGCCCTGGGCCACAGGGGCCTGCTACTAGAACTCGTCGGGAAGCTCCCTTATCTCGCTCAAGGTGAACACAGGCCCGTCCACACAGACGTATTTCTCCCCTATGTTACACCGTCCACACTTGCCGACGCCACACTGCATCTTCAGCTCGAGCGTCGTCACGATCTGGTCGTCCGTGAAACCCAACCTGGCCAGGGCCTGGAGGACGAACTTTATCATGATCGGAGGGCCACAGGTGACGGCAACCGCGTTCTCCGGCGACGGTCCGATTTCCTCCAAGAAGGGCGGGACGAAACCGACCGGACCCGTCCATTCCTGGTCACCCTCGTCCACCGTCAGATGAACCTCGGTGTCCTTCTCCTTGGGCCAGCGGTCGAAGAGGTCCGTCTTGAAGCAGAGGTCTCCCGGCGAACGGGCGCCGTAGATGATGTCGATGTGGCCGAAGTCATCCCGGTGGGCCAGGCACCAGTCTATGAGACACCTCACCGGGGCCAGGCCGATGCCTCCGGCGATGAACACGAGGCGTCTGCCCTTCCACTCCTCGGCCGGGAAACGGTTGCCGTAGGGGCCCCGGAGACCGACCTTGTCACCGGGGTGCAGGTCGTGGAGCGCTCCGGTGACCCGGCCGACCCGCTTGACGCTGAACTCCAGGGGCCAGCCCTTCGTCGGCGAGGAGGTGATGGAAATCATGGCCTCCCCGACCCCGAAGACCGAGACCATCGCGCACTGGCCGGGCAGGTGCTTCCACTCCGCCTGCGGGTCGTCGAGCGCGATGCGGAACGTCTTCACGTCCCCGGAGGCCGTCTCATCCCTGACGTCGACGATGGTCCCGACGTCGGGAACGAGGAGCCGGGGCTCGCCGGTGCAGGCGCACTGTCCGCTCATCCTTCAAGCCCCCTAACCTCGCCGGCCACGAGAGGCAGGTGCAGCCCGACCGGGCAACTCTCCACACACCGGCCGCAGCCGACGCACTGGTACTCTCCGTAGCGGTGGTGATAGTAGTTGAGCTTGTGCATGAACCTCTGGCGCGTGCGGTTGCTCTTGGCCGGTCTCGGGTTGTGGCCCCCGGCCATGAGCATGAAGTGCGGCAGCTTGCACGCGTCCCAGTAGCGGTAGCGAACTCCCTTCCCCAGCGCCCCGCAGTCGGCCACCCCGAAGCAGTAGCACGTGGGGCAGATGAAGGTGCAGGCCCCACAGGAGAGGCAACGGGCCGAGACCTTCTCCCAGTAGGGGTGGTCGAAGAGCCCGTCAAGCCGGGCGGCGACGTCGATTCTCCCCAACCTGTCGCCCAGAGGCGTGCCGAGGCCCCTGAAGGCCGAAACGACCTCCTCCAGACGCCGACCCTCGTCCTCCGGGACATCGGCCACTCCCGCCGCGCGGGCCGCCGGTGCGGCCAGGAAAGCCTCGCCCCGCTCGGTATAGGCCACAGCGTAGTAGGCGTCGGTCTCCACCGGCACACCGGGACCGTTGCGCCCGTAGAGCACGACATCGGCCCCCCTCGTCCCGCCCGGCGAGAGCCCGAAGGAGGTGCAGAAGCAGGCCTCGTCAGGCCGCGGGCAGGCGACGGCGACCACCGTGGTCTTCACCCGTCTGGCCTGGTAGTGGTCGTCCACGAAATCACCGGTCAGGAACACCTTGTCCAGGAGCTCGAAGGCGGCGGCATCGCACGGCCGGGCCCCGAAGACCACCACCGGACCGCCGGGGGCGGCCCTCTCCAGGTCGAGGCTGGGCCGGCCGCTCTCGGCGTCCTTGGTCATGGCGTAGGTCATGAGAGGCTCGGTCTGGGGCAGGAGCGCGCCCTTCGGGGAGTTCACGGTCCTCACCGCCTCGAGGTCGAGACGGTCCCCTTCGCCCGTCCTGAACTCCCGGAACAGAGGAGGACGGCCGTCCACTCTGACCGGCGCCCATACGCGGGCCTCTCTAGCGACGGCCCGGAGCCATCCGTCGAGGCCGGAGGCTTCGACAAGCTTCGTCGTGCGCGGAACCGGGCCTGGAGCCATGCCCTTACCTCCCTCGCCCATCACTCGGCACCTTCTTCGAAATCGGGGTCCTGCGGGTCGAACCGGCCCAGGGGTTCGACATCGGCCGGAACGTGCGGCCGCTCGACCCCGAAGAGTTCAGCGATGTCCTTGAGGAGCTTGTCGTTGAAGTCCATGAGCGGCAGGCCCATCGGGCAAACGCGCTCGCACTCGCCGCACCGGATGCAACGTCCGGCCACGTCGAAGGCCCGGATGAAATGGAACATCTGCTGTTCGGGCACTGACGTGGCCCGCCCCAGCCAGAGGGGCTCCCACTGGTCGAGACAGCACTCGCGGCAGCTGCAGGCCGGACATACGTTGCGGCAGGCGAAGCACCTGATGCACCGCTCGTAGAGGTCCTTGAAGTGTTCGAAACGCTGCTCGAGGCTCATGGCCTCGAGCCGGGCCGCCCGCGGGTACTCGTGGACCACCGGCTCCTCGGCCACCGGCTCGCCCACGAGGATGTCGGAGACCACAGGGTTCGGGACATCGCACCATGAGCACCGGTCAAGGAAGAGCTCGGCTTCGGCCCGTCCCGTCTCGAGCACCTCCCGGCGCCGCTCAGGCGGCAGGTCGGCGACCCTGGCCGGGTCGAGGATACCGGTGCAGGGGATACCGACGACGTAAAGCCTCTCCCTGGGGAAACGCCTGTCCTTGAGGATGCGGTCCAGGGCCAGGGAGCCGCACCCGTTCACGGCAATCCCGACCTTCTCGTCGCCGGCGAGGCGGTCGAGGAGGTACTTCGCCAGGTGCGAGGCGCACAGCGGGTTCCAGACCAGTCTCTCGGCGTCCTCAGGCGAAGCCGCGAAGGAGGGGACGGCAAGGCCGTCCCACCCTTCCTCGTGGCCGAGGAAGACCGACACGACACCGTCGGCGAGGAGCCGGCGTGCTTCACGGCGGAGGGCCTCCTCCGCACTTCTCATCCTCTCGATGTCGAGCATCGGCTTTCGAGGCACTCCTGTCTCCCCCCTACACCAGGTCGCCGAGCTTGGCCTTCGGGCCCGGTCCGAGAGCCTTGATCTCCGCGGTCATCTCCCGGACGATCTCGGCGAACTTCTGCCCCTCGGAGGCCGAGACCCAGTGGGTCCGGAACCTGCGGGAATCGATGCCCAGGTACTCGAGGTACCTCTTCAGCAGGACCAGCCTGCGGCGGGCGTAGTAGTTTCCCGTGCTGTAGTGGCAGTCTCCCGGGTGGCACCCGGAGACGAGCACCCCGTCGGCCCCCCGCTGGAAGGCGCGGAGGATGAAGCGCGGGTTGACGCGGCCCGAGCACGGCACGCGGATGATGCGCACGTTGGGCGGGTGGGCCATCCGGGCGGTCCCCGCCGAATCGGCACCGGCGTAACTGCACCAGTTGCAGAGGAACCCGACGATGACCGGCTCCCAACCGGCCCCCGGCTCCTCCGCCGGCCGGGTCTCGGCCGGCCGGGCCTCCTCCGGCCTCGAAGCGCTCTCGGCCATGTTCTCGAAACCTCCACTCTTCCTGGGCTGCATCCTACCTCTGTCCGCAGGCCGGGCGCAGGTCGGCCAGCAGGTCATCGACCTCGGCCAGGACCTGGTCGTTCGTGTAACCGGCGAGGTTCATCGCCCCGTCCCGGCAGGCCACCGTGCAGGCCCCGCATCCCTGGCAGAGTCCCACGTTCACTGAAGCCACCTCGCGGGTCACGGTCCTGCCGGCGACGCGCTCCGTGACGGTCTTGGCCTCGATGGCCTTGTACGGACAGACGGGCTTGCACCACAGGCAGCCCGAACAGAGAGCCTCGTCCACCCTGGCGACCATGGGCTCTGTCGTCAGCTCGTCCTGCGAGAAGAGGGCGACCACCTTGGCTCCCGCCGCGCTGGCCTGGGCGACGGTGTCCGGGATGTCCTTCGGGCCCTGGCACGCGCCGGCGAGATAGATGCCTGCCGTGTTCGTCTCGACCGGCCGCAGCTTGGGATGGGCCTCGTTGAGGAAGCCGTAGCCGTCGTACGACACACCGAGCGTCTGGGCCATCCTGGCCGCGTCGTGCTTGGGAACCATCGCCGGGGCCAGGACGACCATGTCCACCTCGACCTCGACCGGGCGGCCGAGAAGGGTGTCTTCAGCCCGGACAACCAGCTTCTTGCCCTTCTGGTAGATCTTCGAGGGACGGCCGCGGATGTACTCGACACCGTAGTCCACGCTCGAACGGCGGTAGAACTCCTCGTAGGCCTTTCCGGGTGTGCGGATGTCCATGTAGAAGACGAACGCACGCCCGTCCTTGACCTTCTCCCTGTACTGGGTGGCGTGCTTGACGGAGTACATGCAGCAGGCCCTTGAGCAGTAGGAGACGCCCTTCTGGTCGTCCCTCGAGCCCACGCACAGGACGAAGGCGACGCTCTGCGGCACCTCCTGGTCGGACGGACGCCTGATCTTCCCCTCCGTCGGGCCCGACGCGTTTATGAGCCGCTCGAACTGCAGGGAGCTTATGACGTCCGGGTAGAGGCCGTAGCCGTACTCGCCGTAGGCCTCGAGGTCGAAGAGGTCGAAACCGGTGGCGACGACTATGGCGCCGACCTTCTCCTCGAAGATGGTGTCCTCCTGGTCGAACCTGATGGCCTTGGCCTCGCAGACGCGCTCACATATGCGGCACTTACCCGTCTTGTGGTAGCGGCAGTTCTCCTTGTCGATGACCGGCTTGTTCGGGACCGCCTGGGGGAAGGGAGTGTAGATGGCCTTCCTCTTGCCGACACCGACGTCGAACTCGCTGTCGACCTTCACCGGACACTTAGTCTGGCAGAGGCCGCAGCCGGTGCAGAGGGCCTCGTCGACGCCGCGGGCCTTCTTCCTGATGGTCACGTTGAAGTTGCCGATGTAGCCCTCGACCTTCTCCAGTTCGGAGTACGTGTAGAGGGTTATGTTCGGGTGCTTCGCACAGTCGACCATTTTCGGCGTCAAGATGCACGAGGAGCAGTCAAGCGTCGGGAAGGTCTTGTCGAACTGGGCCATCCGCCCGCCGATGGTCGGCTCCCTCTCGACAAGGATGACCTGGTGCCCGGCGTCGGCGATGTCGAGGGCCGCCTGGATTCCGGCTATACCTCCGCCGAGCACGAGGGCCTTCTTCTCGATGGAGATGCGGCCGGGCTGGAGGGCCTCGTTCCGGAGGGCCTTCGCCACGGCCATGCGGACGATATCGAAAGCCTTCGCCGTCGCCTCCTCACGGTCGGTGTGGACCCACGAGCAGTGCTCCCGGATGTTGGCCATCTCGAGGTGGTAGGGGTTCATCCCGGCGGCCTCCAGGGTGCGCCTGAAGGTCGGCTCATGGAGCCGGGGCGAACACGAGGCGACGACGACCCGCTCGAGGTCGTGCTCCTTGATAGCCTTCATTATAGAGGCCTGCCCTGGTTCGGAACACGTGTACTTGTTCTCCTCCACGTACACGACGCCGGGGAGGAGGCGGACCTTCTCCGCCACCCGGCTTACGTCCACCGTGCCGGCGATGTTGGACCCGCACCAGCAGAGAAAAACGCCGACTCTCTTCATCTGGGCGACCTCTCCTCACCTACGATGCTCACACCGCAACCTAGGCCAGCTTCTTCTCCCGGAGCAGGCTCATGGCGTCGACCAGGTGGCGCCCCAGACCGAGCTCGCGCGCTGAGGCGCCGAGGGCCAGCCCGACCAGTTGGGTGATGTAGTAGACAGGCAGGTCGAAGGTCCGGCCCTGGCGAAGGCCGGCGGCCTCCTGCCTGGAGTCAAGGTTCGTCTGGCAGAGCGGACAGGCCACAGCGACGGCCTCCGCGCCGGCGTCGGCCGCAGCGGCCAGGATGCGCCCGGACAGTTCAGAGACAAGGTCGGTCCGGCTGATGCCCAGGCTCGCCCCGCAACACTCGGTCTTGAACGCAAAGTCCACCGGGACCGCCCCGATGGTCTCCAGGATGCGGTCCATGGTGACCGGCCTCTCCGGGTCATCGAAACGGGTCACCTTCGGGGGCCTGACGAGAAGACAGCCGTAGTAGGGCGCGACGGCCAGCCCCTCGAGGGGCCTCTTCAGGGCCTCCCGGACGGCCGCGGAGACTCTCTCCTGAGAGAGCCACTCCAGAACGTTCCAGACCCGGCTGGAGCCGGACAGCCGACGTCCGGTGGCCTTCTCCAGGCGGCGGACATAGTCCGGATGACGGGCCGCTTCCTCCCGGGCGGCCGCCAACCGGCCGTAGCAGGCCGCACAGGGAGCCACGACGTCGAGCCCCATCTCCTCGGCCAGCGCGAGGACCCGTCCCGGAAGAGCGAACCCGAGGAACGGGTCGGTCACGTGGGCCGAGCTGGCCCCACAGCAGTTCCAGTCAGGAATCTCGAGGAGTTCCACGCCCGCCGCACGGGCGACGACCTTCATCGAGAGGTCGTACTCCCTCGCCGTCGAGTGCAGGCTGCAACCTGGATAATAGGCGTAGCGGAGCGGCTCTTCCGTCACCGGGCTCCCCCTCCCTTTGCTTCGCCGGACCGGGTTCCACCGGCGGGCCCGGCGGCTTCTGCGCCGGTCCCTCCCGTGGCACCGCCGGCGGCCGCTCCCGCGTCACCCGCGGCGGCCTCACGGAAGATGGCCAGGACCTCGTCACGCCCCCGGGAGGCCTCCGGCCGGACGGCCAGCTTCCCCCTCTTGAACATCTTCAGGCCGAGGAGCAGGTCTTCCGTCAGGCGCAGGGTGCGCAGCTTGTACACCAGCATCAAGCCAAGCTCGTAGCTGCGGCCGAGACACCGGACATAGTCCAGGAAGACCTGGTGGAAGACGCCCACGTTCCGTTCCGCGGGCCGCAGGCCCCTGCGAAGGGCCTTCACCCGGAGCGCGTCCATGACGCCGGCGATGTCGATATCCCTCGGGCAGCGCGCCGTGCAGGTGTAGCACGTCGCGCAGATCCAGATGGTCCTCGAGCGAAGGGCCTCCTCACGAAGGCCCATCTGGACCAGGCGCATGATCTGACGGGGCTGATAGTCCATGGCGTAGGAGAGAGGGCAGCCGCCGGAGCACTTGCCACACTGGTAGCAGGCTTCGACCTGGGTGGCCGCCATAGCGTCGACCTCGGCCAGGAACGCCTTGGCCTCTGGTCCGCTTTTCAAGACAAGAGCGGGCGCCGTCTGAGTGGACATCGTCCTGCCCCCCAAGCAACGACATGACACAATGATCGACCATCGATGAGCCAAACGAGCGGGAATCCGGCGGAACGCACCGATATCTACCTGTTCGTGGTCTCTCTTTCTTTTGACAGCAGGCTGTTCCCTGCCCTCCGCGCCTTCTTCGACCAGCATGGACCGAATTAAGGGCGCCGGTCTGTAATCTATACTACATAGTCGGCCGACGCAAGGTCCGGCCCGTCCTCTCCTGGCGGAGCCTGTCAGCCCAGGCCGCTATCTGGCGCATGCGGTAGCTGACTCCTCCCTTGCTCAGGGGAGGGTCGAGGAGTTGGCCGAGTTCAGCCAGGGACGCTGCGGGTTGGTCCAGCCTCGCCTCGGCGAGGGCCCTCAGGCGAGGCGGCAGGCTCGAGAGGCCCACGGTGTCCCGGATGAGCTGGATATCGGCGGTCTGCCGCACGGCTGCGGCCACGATGCGGTCCACGTTGGCCGTCTCGTAGTTGACGCGGCGCGTCACCTTGTTCCGCATCTCCCTCTTCGCGCGCGTGTCTTCGAAGCCCAGGAGGGTGTCGTGCGCCCCGGCGAGTCTCAACCAGCCCGCGATGCTGTCGGCGTCCTTGAGGTAGGCCACCCACCCGTTCTGCCATCGGCCGACCCGCACTCCGGGGAGGCCGAGGCTCTCCAGAACCTCCCGGACGCGCTCGGCCTGGCGAATCCCCGGGGTCTTGATCTCCCAGTGGTAGCCCCGGCCGGACAGGTTGAGGTACCCGCGGGCGAGGAAGCATCCCCGCACATAGCTCGTGCGGCAGCAGCGTGAGGTGGGAAGGGCCGCCTCCGGCAGGCCTCCGGGAGAGGCGGGCAGGTGAGCCGTCACCGTGAAGCCCCGACCTTTGCGTCGGAGGACCTTGGCGTCGTCCGCACCGGCGCCGCGCAGAAGACCGTAGAGGCGGCGGGCGACCGGAGCGAAGTCGGTGCGCACACGGACGGGCCGGCCCGGCCCCTCACCCCAGGCGTCGAGGAAGCCCCGGAGCTCCCAGCTGACACAGCAAGGCCTGAGGTCCTTCACGCTGCAGAGTTCACTTATGACGTTCTCCAGGCGCAGCACTTGAGAGCCTCCCGCCGGGCGGTCGGGTCCGCTCAGGGGACCCGGCCCCGGTCAGGTCTGTGGCCCGACGCGCGGAAGATGGCGATGGCCAGGCGGTCGGGGTGGTGACGGACCAGACTCTCGCGCGTCAGGAGCTCGGTGTCCAAGAGGCGGTCACGCACGATACGGACGCCGTTGAAGGCTCGGATTCCCGGAGGGACCGTGACCACCTCCTGGCCGTCCTCCCGGTACCGGCGCACGAGTTCCGAAGGGATGCGCTCCGAGTTGACCACGGCCCGGTTCACCGCACCCTCGAGGATGTCGTTGACCACCGTGAGGTGGTCGCCGGCTCCGAAGCCGGTGGTCTCCCCGGGCTGGGTCATCACGTTCACGACCAGCACCACGGGCACGCCGCGGGCCGAGGCCCGCCGGACGGCACGCCGGATGCCCGGCACGAGAAGGTTCGGGACGATGCTCGTGTAAAGGCTGCCAGGGCCCAGCACGACGGCGTCGGCCGCTTCTATGGCGCGGACCGCCGCGGGGAGGGCCCTCGGCTCGGCCGGCCGGAGCCCCACCCTGACGATGGGCGCCCTGCGGGACTCCTCGGTGACCGCGGTCTCACCGGCGACGAGCCGGCCGTCGGACAGTTCGGCCTCGAGGGTGACGTTCTCCAGGGTGGACGGCAGTACGGTCCCCCGCACCTTGAGGACACGGCTCGACTCCATGACCGCCGCCTCGAAGTCCCCGGTCACCTCGGTCATGGCCGCGATGAAGAGGTTGCCGAAGGTGTGGCCGGCCAGTCCCTCCCCCCGGCTGAACCTGTACTGGAAGAGCTTCTCCATGAGGGGCTCGGTGTCGGCCAGGGCGACGAGGCAGTTCCGGATGTCTCCGGGGGGCAGGATACCGAGCTCGCCGCGGAGGCGGCCGGAAGACCCACCGTCATCGGCCACGGTGACGATGGCGGTGAGGTTGGCCGTGTACTTCTTCAGGCCCCTGAGCACCACCGGCAGTCCGGTGCCGCCGCCGATGGCCACGACGCGCGGCCCGCGCTCGAGCTGCTTCTTCTGCCGCCACTCGCGCAGTCTGCGGGTGGGGCTCCGCGTCCAGGTCCTCCATCGCGTGGAGAGGCTCATACTCGCTCCTAATCGACCTTGTCAACGTCACGGTGTTCGACGATGACCGCACGGCGCTTGGTCCGGAGAAAGGCCGCCAACCTCTCGGCGACGGCCACCGAACGGTGCCGCCCGCCGGTGCAGCCTATCCCTATGACTAGTTGGGTCTTCCCCTCGTTTATGTAGTGCGGGATGAGGAATTCGAGGAAGCCCGTCAGGCGGCGCATGAAGCTCCTGGTCAGCGGCCATTTGAAGACGTAATCCGACACCCGCGGATTGAGACCGTCCGAGGACCTGAGGCTGGTCACGTACTGAGGGTTGGGCAGGAACCTCACGTCGAAGACGAGGTCCGCGTCCAGCGGAAGCCCGTGCTTGAAGCCGAAGGAGACGACGGAGATCATGAACCGCGCGATATCGCGGTCCTCCGAGAACATCTGGAGGAGCTTCTGCCGGAACTTGGCCGGCGTGAGGCCCGTCGTGTCGACGATCTTGCTCGCGCGCCCGCGGATGTCCTCGAGGCGCTTCCTCTCGCGGCTTATGGCCTCCTCCACTCCGCCCTCCGACATCAGCGGGTGGCGGCGGCGGGTCTCCTTGTAGCGTCTCACGAGGGTCTCGTCGTCGGCCTCGAGGAAGAGGATCTGGTGGATGAACCCCATCTCGTCCAGGCGGTCGAGGGCCTCGTTGAGGTCGGCGAAGAACTCGCCGCCCCTGACGTCCACGACAAGGGCTATCCGGCTTATCCTGCCGTCAGCCTTCCGGCACAGGTCGGCAAAGGCCGGGATGAGGGCCGGCGGGAGGTTGTCCACGCAGAAGTAGCCGAGGTCCTCCAGGAACCTCATGGCCTGCGTCTTCCCGGCCCCGGAAAGCCCGGTGATGATCACGAACCTGCCCTTGGACTCGCCCTTGGCCAGAACGTCCACCTCACGGTTCCCGCGGCCTTTCGCCTGAAGCGCTACTTCGTCCGAAGAAACCATGGTCCTCTGTCACCAAGGCGAACGACCGATGCCACGGGCCACGGCCGACGGGCAAGACTCGAACGTTGACATAATCCAGTATATCAAACCCGGCGGGTCGTGGTTGCGGTCCGGGCCGGGCGGCCGGAGCTTCGGCCTGTGGCACCGTTCGGACCTCGGACCGGCGCTCAGCCTCGGCCTGGAAAGGTGTTCCGCCATCCGCATTGCGGCCCGAAGGAGGTCTATAGGGTGGGCGAGCGCATCCGTCATGAGTACCTGCGTGGAATCTTACGCGGAGTGAGGAGGGGCATAATCACCAGGGACAAGGACGGCTCTATCGACCTCCACGCCAGGGCGTTCAGCCTTGGGCGCACAAGCCAGTAGGCCTCGCTACCGCCGCGAAGCCATCGAGCTAGACGCCTGCAAGCAGGTCATAGGGCATCCTGTACCCTTCGACCTCCAGACCCACGGTCCGGGCCCTACGCCGAGACCACCGCCCACCTCTCGGACGGCCTCCGGGTCCTGGCTAGTCCGCAGGTAGGTCCGCCACCATGACCAGGGCCTCGCCCTCTATGACGGTCTCCCCGCGGTCGTTGGTGCAAACAGTGCGGAGGCGGACCTTCCTGTTCTCAGCCACGACCTCGACCACCTCGACCGTGGCCGTGACGGTGTCGCCGATGAACACCGGCCTGGTGAAGCGGAGCTCCTGGCCGAGATAGATGCTCCCGGGTCCGGGGAGCTTCGTCCCCAGCACGGTCGAGATGAGGCCCGCGGTGAGCAGGCCGTGGGCCACCCTCCGGTTGAAGAGGCTCCGGGCCGCCGCCCGCCCGTCGACGTGGACGGGGTTGAAGTCTCCGGTCAGGCCGGCGTAGAGGACCACGTCGGTCTCGGTGATGGTCTTGCTGAACGAGGCCCGCTCGCCCACCGCCGGCAGGCGGCCAGCCCCGCTCGACCGGTGGGTCCTGCCGGCCTCCGCCTCCTGCAGGCGGTCGTGCGCCGCACCGGCTTCGCGGCGGCCGTGGTCCCCCGCCGCACACACCTCGCGTCGGCCCGTCCTCGCGCCCGGCTTCCCCGTCACGACACCGCCCCCTCCTCGGAGAACATCTCCCGGAGAGCCTTCTTGTCTATCTTCCCGGCCGGGGTCTGGGGCAGGGCCTCGAGGAAGTGGAGCCTCTTAGGCACCTTGTAGCCGGCCAGCTCCGAACGGCACCAGCGCCGGAGTTCCTCCTCGCCGACCCGGGCGCCGGGCCGCAGGACCACCGCGGCCGTGACCGCCTCGCCCCACTTGGGGTCGGCCACGCCGAAGACGGCCGAGGCGGCTACATCGGGGTGGCTGTGCAGGACCGTCTCCACCTCGAGCGGGTAGACGTTCTCCCCGCCGCTGATGATGATCTGCTTCTTCCGGTCGACGATATAGTAGAAGCCGTCCTCGTCGCGGCGGGCCAGGTCACCCGTCCGCAGCCAGCCGTCTTCACCCAGGACCTCGGCCGTGGCCTCAGGCCTCCGCCAGTAGCCGCTGAAGACGTGCGGGCCCCGCACGAGGAGTTCGCCGACCTCTCCGGGGCCCACGTCGGCCCCGGCATCGTCGACGATCCGGGTCTCCACATAGAGCAGTGGGCGCCCGACGCTGCCGGGCTTGCGGCGGACGTCCGTCCCGTGGAGGGCGAAGGTGTTCGGGCCGGCCTCGGTGAGGCCGTACCCCTGCTTGAACTCGAAGCCCCGCTCCCAGTAGGTCTCGTAGAGAGGTAGCGGGCACGGGGCGCCGCCGGAGATGAAGAACCGGACAGAACCGAGGTCGGCCCGCCCGAACTCCGGAAGGTCGGCCATCGCCTGGAACATGGTCGGGACCATGAAAACCACCGTCAGTCGGTGGCGCTCGATGAGCTCGAGGGCCCGACCCGGGTCGAACCGGCGGGTGAGGACCACCGTGGCCCCCTGGTAGAGCAGAGGCAGGGTGAAGACGTTCCACCCCCCGGTGTGGAAGAAGGGCGTGAAGACGGGAGCACGGTCGTCGGGCCTGAGGCGCCAGGAGATGATGGTGTTCACGGCGTTGGCCGTGATGCACCGGTGGGAGAGCACGGCCCCCTTGGGCGTGCCGGTCGTCCCGCCCGTGTAGAGAAGGGCCCAGGGGTCCTCCAGGTCCACCGGCCAGCACCGCCCGCCCGGGGCGCCGGGCCCTGGACCGCGCGGGGCGCCGGACTCTGCAGCGCCCCCGCCGCCGGCTCC
>CAJXZV010000025.1 GCA_913063835.1 uncultured Eubacteriales bacterium | reverse complement strand
TGGAGGACCTGCGGGCCCGGAACTACCCCCTCCGTGACAAGCGCCCGCCCACAGCCTCACAGCTCGTCGGGTACATGGTCGAGAAGACCGTGCGGATGTGGCTCGAGCACAACACCCTTCTCACCGACCGGCGTGTCCTGGCCTACCAGGTCCAGGAGGGGGACTACGGCTACCGCGACATGTACCGCGAGCTGGACGCGGTGGCCGTCGGGTCGCCCGCAGACCCCGGGGCCGAGGAGACGCCCACCTGCGTCTACGAGATAAAGTGCTCCAGGCGCCCGACGGTGGTCTGGGAGGCCTCCAGACAGCTCGGCTACACCCTCGACCTGCTCCGGAAGAAGTGGTCGAGCGTCCAGGGCTGTGTCATCTACGTGGACTTCTCAGGCGGCCTCTGGCGTTGGGCCTTCGACGGCGCACCTCTGCCCGAAGACCTCGTCGTCCCGCCCGGACCGCGGGGACAACGTATGTCCTGGTGGCAGGTCGACCCGGACCTTGTGACGGACGCGGCACCTGCGGCCGCTGCTGTCGAGACACCCCGGCCCGGTGACGACACCCCGCCGGCCGACGCCCGGCACGCCAGCCGGGAGGATATCTGGTTCAGTATCGTAGACAAGGAGTGGGTCCGAGGCCTGGCGGCCGACTACGGTCTTCTGGACGACCCTGACCTCTGGACCAGAGCGGAAGCGGAGGCTGGTGAAGCCCCTGATGATGAAGAGCCCCAGGAAGAGGAGCAGTCCCGCACCCTGACCTACTACGCCGGCGACACCGACGCCGAGGCGGAAAGCCCCCTCGCCCTGGCCCTCAAGAAGGCCGGCCTGGGCGGGAAGGACACGTGAGCACAGGGGCGAAGCGGTCTCCAGGAGGTGCGTCCACGGCCGGGTCACTCCTCGAAGAGCGAGAGCTGACCGGCCTGACGCGGGCTCGTCTTGGGAATGACCACTTCGGCCACAGTCAGGCCCGATTCCAGGAGCCGGCTCACTTCCGAATCCCTGACGCCCGACCTGACTTCGGTTCCCCGGCCTCCGGGAATGAACAGGAGAACCTCGTCGGGCGCGATGCCCTCGTCCGCCAGAAGATCGGAGCTGTGTGTGCTTAGGAGCACCTGACGCTTCTTCTTCCGTTGCAGGACCCTCGCCATCATCGCCGGGATGTGACGGACGATCTCCGGATGGAGAGACAGTTCAGGCTCCTCAAGGAGAAGCGGCCCACCTTTATCGAGCAGACTCCACAGGAGGCCGGCCAGACGCAGGGTCCCGTCGGAGAAGTCCGATTCGCTCTGCCAGGACCCACGGGCCCTCCAATGCTGGTACCGGCCCAGGAGATGAGGCCGCCCCGCCTCGTCCTTCTCCAGCTTCAACTCAGTCAGTTGGGGGACGGCCACCTTGAGAGCCTGCTCGATACGTCGGAGGCGCGCGTTACGTGTCTTTTTCGAGGTACGGGCAATGCGTTCAAGGAAATCGCTCCCGTAGGGGTCGTCGTGGCGGTCCTGAGACCGTTCGGGATCGCGGACGAGCTGGGGCACGATATGGTAGTAGCGCACCGAGGCGAAGAACTCGGCGACACACCGGAAGGCCCGGTTGGTTGTGACCTGCTCGAGGTGAGTCTGAGTCAGGCGCTCAGGGTCGTCCCGGTCGGCCTGGTCGGGCCTACCCAAGATCAGCTCCCCGTCCCGCCGCACCTCTTCCCTCTTGACGACCGGACGCCTGGTCTTCGAGTCCTGGTTGAACTCCAAAGCGTAGCGCCAGGTGGCATCTTCCAGGTCGACCTCTGTGTCGATGGTGACGTCCGACCTGCGGGTCGCCGCCAGACTCCGGATGCGACTGACGCCCCCTCGCTGGCGCACGGCCTTTTGCAGCCCTCCGTCCGGACTGGCCAGGTCCCGGAGAAACCGAAAGACGTCAAGGAAATTCGACTTCCCGGAGGCGTTCGGGCCTACGAGGAACACTCGGTGCTGGAGTTCCACGTCAACCGAGTTGAAGTTACGCCAGTTCCGGAGGGTCAGCCGCGAGAAGCGCATCCGTGTACCTCCAAGGGGACCTCGGCCCTCACTGGAAACCAGTTCTATTGTAAGTCATGCTCCGGAAGGGGTAAAGCCGGACGTCGGGGGGCGCCTCCTATCCCGAACCGCCCGGCGACAGGGCGACGGAGGAGCGGACCCCCACCGTGCGGCCCATGTTCATGAGCGCCACAAGACCCGCGAACCCGGCGAGCGCGGCCGCGCCGACGAGGGCGAGCCTGGTGCCAGTGACGTCGGCCACGAAGCCGGCCGACATCATCCCGACCATCGACACGCTCGAGGTCATGGACCACAGGCTGTGGACGCGGCCGCGGAACTCCTCCGGGACCCTGGCCTGGAGGATGGTCATCGTGGCGATGCCGGCCCCGACGCCCACAGCCCCCTCCACGACCAGGCCGCCTAGAAACCACCTGAAGTCTCCGGCGGCGACGATCAAACCCAAGACCAGCCCGGCGACAAGCAGGCTCGCCGAGTAAAGGGTCTCCGGCTTGAGCCGCTGGGCGAGCGAGCCCACCAGAAGCCCACCGACCAGGGCCCCGGCACCGTCAGCCGCCACCACGAGACCGAAATGGTCCGACGGAAGGCCCAGTACCTCCGTCAGGAAGGGAAGCATGAGGGTGACGAGCGCTCCCTGGGCCAGACCGGCGATGCCGAAGGTCAGCAGGAGGTAGCGCAAGACAGTGGTCTTCCAGGCCAGGCGCAGACCGGCGACGAGGTCCGCGGACAACCGGGGCCTCGGGTGCGGCCCCGTCGCTCCCGTCGGACCCGTGGTCGCAACTCTATCGTCCGCACCCGCGTCGCCCTCGTCGCCCTCCCCGGCCCCCGCGGCCGCCGCCTTCCGCCCCACCACGTCGATGAGGCTCAGGCTGAGGGCCGCCACCAGGAAGGTGGCGAGGTCGAGGGCCACGGCCAGGCCCGGCCCTCCAAGGGTGACCAGGGCTCCTCCCACCAGCGGTCCGACCAGCTGGGCCGCCGACTGGCTCACCGAGGCCAGGGAGTTCGCCGTCACCAGCCTGTCGGGGCCGACCAGGTCTGGGATGAGGGCGTTCCTGGCCGGCAGGTAGAAGCGGGACACGCAGGCACTGAAGAAACTCACGCCGTACACCAGCCATACGTCCCCCGCGTCCCGGACGAAGAAGAGCCCCACGAGCGCCGCCGCCCTGAGAAGGTCGCACATGATCATCGTCAGCCGTCGGTCCCAGCGGTCCACGTAGACGCCCGCAATCGGCGCCAGGAGGAGCCGCGGTAGGATGTTCACGGCGAAGCTGAACCCGAGGGCGGTCTTGGAGTCCGTCAACTGGTAGACCCACACAGGCAGGGCGACGAAGAGGACCATGTCGCCCATCACCGAGACCGTCTGGCCCAGCCAGAAGACAAGGTAGTTCCTCTCCTTCAACAGCCTGAACACGTTCCTCCGCCTCCCTCAGAGTCTCCTGTCCCTAGGCCTGGTCGGCGAACTCGGCCAGGCTCTTGCCTTCCTCCCTGCGTCCGCGGTAGCCGCGGTCGACGGCGACCCTGAGCGTCCGTGCCAGACGGCGCCCTTCCTCGAAGAGGTCCTCCTCCACGCCCATCCCCGCGGCGAGGGCCAGGGCGTAGGTCAGGGCCACGACGTGGTAGAGGAGGTGCTCGCTCGTGTAGCTCGGCCGCAGGTGGACCCAGCCCCGGGTCCAGGAGGCGTAGAGGTCGCGGGGCCGGTTCAGCTCCTTCAGCGCCCCCTCCACCCCGTGCTCCTCGATGAGCTCGAGGCACCGGGAAGTGATGAGCATTATGTAGCGGAGCTGCTTGGCGGCCACCCTGGCCGCCGCCCTGTTCGCCTCCTCCAGGGTGAAGCTCTCCGGCCCGCCCATCTCGAACCAGACGTCCCGTGACCAGAGACCCATGGGCCAGATGAGACTCTCGCCCACGGCGAGGCGCGGCGGGGCGATGCTGTAGATGAAAGGGATGATGTGGTGCGCCTCGGAGCCGAGCGCTCCGAGGACGTCCTCGAAGCCGGAAAGCTTGGAGGCGACCTGCTTGGCCCTTTCCTCTGTCTCCCGGAGGAAGGCCTCCACCTTCGGGCCCGGCTTGCGGCCCTCGAGTTCGGAGCGGATGCGCCGGTGCTCGGCGAAGGCCTGCTCCTTGACCTCCGGCGGGGTATCGGGGAGGTAGGCCCGGGCCAGGGCCAGGGTGAGGTCGCAGACCATGACCGCCCAGTCCGCCGACCACAGGGCCGGCACGTGCCACCTCGGGAAATCGCTCAGCATGCCGGCCACGGACTCCCGGCTGACGAGGTTCGTCCTCGAGCGGTCCTCGGCGGGGGGCCGGGGGGCGTAGGCGGCCTTCACCCAGGCGACGAGTTGGTCGTAGGTGGGTTCGAGATACCCGAGTTCGAAGGCCTGGTCGAGGTCTCCGATGGTCAGGGGCCGGATGGTGCCGAGGCGGTGCTCCTCAAGGATGCCCTTGTCGATGAGGGCGTCGACGAGCTTCCTCAGGCGGCTGTAGGGAAGGCCGAGGGCCCGCTCCATCTCCCTCAACGTGGCCAGCTCGGGACGGGTGTGGTTCAGCATGAGGTACTCAAGGATGACCCGGTAGAAGGGTCGCTCGAGCTCCTCCATGTGCTCCCCGAGACGCTTGAGGTGCTCCTCGGCCCTGCGCCGGAGCTCTTTGACCTGGTCGCGGTCCTCCACTGCCATGCATCCTCCTTCCGGTTGGTCTGGGGCTAATCACCTGACGCCATGCCAATCACGTGATTTCCCTGGGTTCAATAATACAGGCCGGCCGTGCCTTCGTCAACCTCCCGTCTCCCCCGAGCTTCAAATCCCTCCGATTCGCGGGAGACCGTCAGCTAATGACGGTGGTCCCGTGTACATTCAAGGTCGGGGGAAACCGTTGGGCCAACCCTCCACCGAACGGAGGCCGGTGATTCCCATGTCGCTCTTTGCGCCCTCGAGGAGGCCGGTCGCTCTCCGGGGAGCGATGCTCACGGCGACCTGCGTCCTCGCCTTTGTCCTCACTTCCGTCCCGGCGGTGTGTCTCGGCACGCCTCACGTCACACGACCGTCGGCTCCGATGTGTCTTGCCGCCGGTCCGCCCGAAGACGTCGAGGTCGCGGTCGACGTGGTCTACATGGTGGACGTGTCGGGGTCCATCATCGGCTTGGGAAGGACCCGCGGCGACCTCCTCCCCGTTCTCATCGAGGCGCTCGTGGACGAGGTCTACCGAACCAAGGGCGGGACAAGTCTCACCATCGCCACCTTCGGCGACGGGCTCCACGATGTCGACGGGCCGGGCGGAGCCTACGAGAAGCTCCGCCGCTTCCATATCGACCCGACCGACCTTGCGGGCTCCCGCCAGCGCATCGTCGACTATATCCGAGGGCTGAACGTGGCGGTCCGCAGGGAAGGCGGTCATTCCGACCGCACCGCGATCTACGACAGCGTGCGTGAAGTCATCATGAAGCTCGACCAGTTGAAGGCGGAGTGGGAGGACCGCAACCCGGGAAGGTCCTACACGGACTACCGCATCCAGAAGGTCGTCATCTTCACCGACGGCCTCGACAACGCGTCCGACATCTGGAGCCGAGAAGACTTCGAGGAGGCGCTCGACACCCGGTCGGACCACCTGTTCGCCAAATTCGTGACCGCACCGGGTCTGGACTTCCCCGAGCACGAGGGAGCCCCCGTCGAGACAGGGTTCGACAGCCGCTCCGTCGAGGTCATCCCTCTGCCCCGCTTCCTCGACTTCGGCAACGTGCGGACTCTGGACGCCGGTGAGAGCGTATCGGCGTCGATGAAGCTCGTGGCCCAGCGCCCCATCCCTTCGAGCCGCATCGACTTCAGCTACGCCTTCCGAGGCGTGCCCGAAGGGGCGCTCGAGGTCACCCTCAACCCTGACGTCATCGACGGCGACCCGACCCAGGTGGTCGTGCACGTCCTGCTCACAGTCATCGACAAGGAGGCCCTCGACCGCGCCGCGCTCGCCTCAGGCAGGACCTTGTTCACCGGCACCCTCGACCTGAAGGGCGCCGACCCGCAGGTCTGTTTCCTACCGCCCAAGACCAACCTCTCCTTCTCGTACGAGCCCACAGGTCAGGTTGACGTCCGGCCGGCGTCCCGGGACCCCGGCCTGTTCGAAGGGGTGCGGCGGCCGGCCGGAACCGACGAGCCGGCCACGGTGTCGTACCTTCTGACCTTCGACCAGGACGCCAGGGAGACCGGGCTCACACTCACGGCGCGTTTCGAGTGGGACAGCGGCAACCCCGCCGATGTCGAGGCGCTCGCCGCGCGGCACGGGGCCCCTCTCATCACCTTCGACTGGCGGCCGGGGGGGCCGGAGGCCCCGCGCCCCGGACCGGTGACCATCGGCCCCGGTGTCGAATGCCTGACCGTCGCCCTCACCCTGCCCAAGGAGCTCGAACCGGACCTCCCGGCCGGCATCTACGGAGGCCGTCTGGTCCTCGAGGCCCATGGAGGCGGGACACTGCGGTATTCAGGCGGGGGGGCGGAGGCCGTGGCCGGCTCCGGGACCTCGCGTCTCGAGCTGCCGGTCCAGGCCCGCGTCCCGCGTCCGCCGCTCCCCGCGTGGGTCTGGCTTCTGGCCGCACTCCTCGTGGCCGCGCTGGGTCTGGTCGTCTACCGCCGGACCCTGCCGCGGTTCGCGCCGGGCCAGGAACTGCACGTCACTTATCCGGACGGCCGGACCGTGCGCTATGAGTTGGACGTCTACGAGAGACGCGAGCCCTGCAGGGCCGCCTACGTCCCGCTCGGCTCGCGCCACTGTGAGCTCGACCTCCGCCTCGAGGACCATCTCGGCGTGCTGAGAGCGGCCCGGGGCGGAAGGGCGATCTTCGAACCATGCCCTTACACGGTCGAGAAGTTCGCCGCCGCCCCCGGGCACTTCACCGTGCGCGGCGAGCCCCTGTCGGAAGCCAGGCCGGTGGTCGTGGAGCACGGCGACATCATCCGCTTCGGCGACACCCAGCTCGTCTGCGCCCTGAGTCTTCACGAAGACGACACGACCGCCGCCTCCCTTGATGTCCAAGGCCGGTCTGTGAGGTGGGACTGATGCCCGAACGTCGAGGCACTCTGGTGGAGGGACGGTTCTACCCCAGTATCTTCATCGGTATCGGCGGGGCCGGGACGACCGTCGTCGAAGCCGTCTACAGACGGCTGAGGGACACCTACGACAACCCTCAGGTCCTCCGGACCTTCCAGTTCCTGGCCATCGACACCCGCATGCGGGCCCAGCAGAAGTCCGAGATGCCCAGGAGCTGTTACCGCACGTTCGGCGGCTTCGACGGTCGTGAGTGGGTCAAGACTCTCTGGCCGCAGGACGAGTTCTTCCGCAAATGGTGGTGGTGGATGCCGGAGGCCTGTCGGCCCTACGGTTCGAAGATAAACGACAAGGGAGCGGGTGCCCGGCGCATAGACGGCCGGCTGTGCCTCCTCGCGAACATGGCCGGGGGTGCCAGAATCGACGAAGCTATCCAGAGGGCCTGCGACGAAGCCACGGACATCCTCAAGTCCATGTCCGTCCCCTCCCCGGTCGTCTCCATCTACATCTGCAACTCCCTCTCGGGCGGAACCGGAAGCGGTATGTTCATCGACCTGGCCTTCCTGCTCCGCGACCGGCTGACCAACTACAAGGCGAAGATATACGCGTTCCTCCTGACTCCGGCGGTGGTCGACCTCTGGGCCAACGACCTCCAGCGCGACCGCCGCACCGCGAACGCCTATGCGGCCCTGTGCGAGTTGGACTTCTGGCAGAACCAGCAGAGGGTCAACGCCCCCTACCACTGGCGCGTGAGCGGGCGTGACGTGATCATCGACTACGAACGCCCCTTCGACCTGGTCCACCTCATCGATGTGAGCAACAAGGACAACAAGAAGGTGAACGACTACCACACCATCATCAACGCTGTGGCCGACATGATCTTCTACCTGGCCATCGGGCAGGCGTCAGAGGACATCCAGGGCCCCCTCGACAACCTGCAGTTCGACGAGGGGCAGGAAACCTACCGCAACCGTTTCACCGGGGAGAGGAAGCCCAGGACCTACGGAAGCGGTGCCGTGGCCGTCCTCCGCTTCCCGGTCGCGCGCTTCTCACGGTATGTCGCGGGCCGGCTCATCACGGGAGCGGGGGCCGACATCAGGCCCGACACCCGCCGGATAGAACCCGAGATCTCCACCACGGCCAGAGAACTCGGCAACCGCATCGCCCCCGCGGCCCTGGAAGAGCTCCTCAGGGAACAGATGACGCCGTTCTCTCCTCTTCTGAAGGCCCTTGAACGGGAGAGGGGCGAAAGAGCCCGGCAGGTCCTGAGGGCCCGGCTCGACAAGGTCACCACCGACCTGGAGCAGGACAAGCGCCACCTCGAGACTGCGGGCTACGACCGCATCCTCCGGCAGGTACGCACACGTCTGCGCGAGTTCGTCCACGCCGAGGACAGGGGGATGCTCGCTCAGCCCGACCCCCACCGGCTCGCCGTCACTCTCGAGGCCCTGCGCCGCTTCGACCGGGAGGTGATGGCTCTTCTCGACCCGGCCTCCGACAAGAGCCTCTATTCCAGAAGGGACGCCCACACCAGGCAGCTCGAGCAGGTCCGGGCCCAGTTGGGGTTGGGCGGAGCCGCACCCGTCCCGAACCGCCCGTGGCGGGCGGCCGACGCCCGGAGGATGGCCGGTCTGGCCCAAGAGTTCTACAGGGCGGCCGCCGGCGTCCTCATCGCCGACACTCTTATCCGGCTCTACCTCGACCTGCGCCCGTTCCTCAACCGGTACCTCGAGGTCTTGCGGTTCGTCCTGGAAGAGGTGGAGCCGCGCCTGGAGAAGACGGCCGAACGGGTCGTGAGGAACACCTTCACCGTGGAAGAGGAGCACGGTCTCGTGGTGGAGGTGCTCTCGGACGAGACAGGCCGGAGCTGGCTGGAGAAGAGACTCGCCGACCTCCGGGAGTCCGGGCAGGCTCAGGCCGTCCCCCGACGCATCGCCGAGTGGCTGGTCGCGCAGGTCGACGAAATGGTCCGGGAGCTCGAAATGGGTCGGCCGCTCGACAAGGTCATGGGCTCCCGCCGCCTGTCGCTCGACGAGACGGTAGAGGCCTTCTTCTCGGAGGAGGCCAAGGTGGCCCGCAAGGCCGTCGAGGACATGACCCTGTGGCAGGCCTTGGTGGATGAGGCCCTCGCCTGCGGAGCCGAGTCTCCGCAGCAAATCCAGGACCACATCCTGAAGAAGGTCGAGGACCTCGCCCAGCGGGCCCTGCCCCTCTGGCACCTGAAGGGCGGCCCCTACGAGGTCCCCCTCGACCGGGTCACCATCCTGGCTCATGTGTCATCGGTCTACGACCCCGTCAAGGCTGAATACCGTCTGCCCGAGCTGAAGGAACTGGTCAGCCCTATCATCGGGGATTTCACCTTGGTGGAGGCCTCCTGGCCCGACGCCGCCTACGAGGCCACAGTCGTCTGCCTGGAGTACGGAGCGCCCCTCGGCCTCTTCGCCCCGCTCACCGAATACCGCCGCGCCTACCGGAAGGTCTCGAAGAACGAGCAGATACCCCTGCTCACGGACCGGCGCTTCGTGGCCGATGAGCGCTACATCATTACCGACCCGAGCTTCGCGGCCGCGGACCCGGCGAGGCTCGCCTTCCTGGTCGCCCACTATGTCCACGGGACCGTAAGGCGCGATTCCGACGGAGCCTACGTCTGGGTCGAACCGGACGGGAGCAAGAGAACCTGCCCGAACCGCGCCGAGGTCGTCAAGGCCTTCTCCGGCACCGGAGGCGACGGCCGGTCCCTGCGCCGCCGGACCGCGCTCGACTGGAACAGGCTGGACTTCGAGCAGCAGGTCCAGCATCTCATGGCCGTGGAGGCGAGACTCCAGGAGGAGATAGACCAGGCTTCCCGGTCGCACATCGGCGACGGGGAGCTCCTCGAGCTCCACCACGACCTCAACGCGGTCAAGAGCGCTCTGGCCGCCGAGCTCTACCACATCTGACGCCCCTTGTCTCGGAGGTGACCCATGTCTCCGGAAGCGCTCAGGGTGATAGCCCCGACCGTGGTCATCGGATGCGGTGAGTTCGGCTGCCGGGTGGTGGAGAGGCTCACCGACAGTCTCGAAGAGCTCGACCCTGAACCCCTGCGCCTCGGAGCCTACTGTCTTCTCAAGGCCAGGACCGCAGGGCCCGACCCCAAGGAGGGGTGGGTGGCCCGGGTGGCCGCCGCCGCCGAGAGGGCCTCTTCCCGGGAGCTCTTCGGGACGGGCTACCGTCTGCTGGGTGAGGAGAGCGCCGACCCGGGCCGGCCGGTCCGCGTCTTCGTCGTGGTGAGGCCGGGTGAAGACGAGGGCGACCGCTGGTGCACCGGCTTTTTTCCGGCCCTCGTCACCGAGCTCCGAAAGCGGGTCTCGGCCCGCGCCCTCAGCACCTGCCACCTGCTGCCCGTCGTCGCCTTCTCCGACCGCCGCTCGGTGCGGTCACATCTCGAAGCGGTGAACCGGGCCCTCCACGGTGCCCGGGACGCCGTCTACTCGAGGGTGTTCGTCCTTGACTCCTACACCGAGCGCTCGACGGCCCTCACCCCGGACCAGGTCGCGGAGGCGGCAGCCGTCCTCCTCGAGGCGGCCCTTGTCGGGTCCGTCTACGGTGAGCCCGTCCAGGGCCGTCCTGAGACCCTGCCGCGGCTCCTCTCCGGCGAGGACGTTCTCACCGACGACCCCGCCGAAAGCCCCGTGTGGTGCGCCGTCGGGGTGCGGTGTGTCGCCTTCCCCGCCCAACTGCTCGTGAACACCCTCGCCGCCCGCGGCCTGCGGGACTTCATCGACTCGACGCTCCTCGCAGACCCGCGGGAGGACGCGACACCGGGGACCGGGCTCGACCGGCGGGACGCCGAGTTCGTCAGGCGCCTTCCGGCGGCCCTCGACACGGTCCCCCCCGACACGACGGGTGCGCGGGCGCGCGGCGGACGAAGGGGCCTCCCGGGACCCCCGCGCCGCCCCTGGGGCCTCCTGACGCCGACAGGCCGGCTCCGCACCTCTGTCAGGCTCTGGCTCGAGGCCTGGAGCGAACACTTCAAGAGGGCCAGGGCCGAGGTCCTCGAGACGCTCAGGGAGCAGGCGGACCGGTGGCGCTCGGTGCCCACCGGCCGCCTCGAACTGCTCTCGGCGACCGAGACCCATGTCCGCGGCGTGATCCGTCAGGAGGACTACAGCCTCCCACGCGCCTACCGACGGCTGCGCCGTCTCCGGGACTCCGTCGCGGAGGCGGACACGACCCGCGGGGCGGACCTGCGGCCGGTCACCCTGCCGCCGGCCGAACACTACGACGAGGCGCTCCGGAAGGCGGCGGGGGAGTGCGGTGAGCTCATGGCCCGCTGCCCGGGTCTTCTGACCATGCTCGTCTTCGCCGTTCCTGTCGGCGTCATCACCGGGGTGGCGGCGGTCTCCTGGCTCGCCTCCTGGCTCCCCGCACTCGGCCTGGAAACCTGGGGCTTCATCGCCCGGTTGGCGGCCGCCCCGCTCTGCGCCGGCGGGTTCCTCTTGCTCTGGCTCCACCTCAAGCACGGCCGGGTCCACCGCTCGGCCCTGCGCCTGACCCGCGAGTTCTCCAATGAGAGCGTCCGTCTCGACCAGGCCCGGCACGAGGGTCTGCTAAGCCTCCGCCTTCGCGAACTGTCCCGCCAGTCCCGCTTGGTCGACAGGCACCTTGACCGGGCCGTGCGTTCCATCCGGAGGCACCTCAGGTATCTCACCCGCGCGGTCAGGCAGCTGCCGCCGGGCGACCTCGGCCCGGAGGTCCTGCCGGCCGAACCGGGGGACACGCTCATCACCAGGTTCATCGCCGACCCCCAGACCGACGGGGAGATCTACCGGGAAGAAATACCGAGCGGCCTGGCCGTGGCCGAGAGAGCGGGTCTCGCCGGCCGGGAGGAACATGTTGCCGCCACCGTGAGCCGCCTCATCAACGGCACCCCGTCCGGGTTCTACCGCCACGCGAAGCAGAGGATAACGGACCTCTTCAAACCGCTCGCTCAGCGCGACTTCCTGCGGGAGAAGTACTGGCCGCGTACAGCGGACGAGGTCAGCGCACTGTGGAAGAGGATGACCGTCTACCTGAGGCCGCTGGGGCCCGATGCGGCCCGGACCCACGCCGGCACCGCCAAGGTGCTCCTCGCCCATCCCTCCTACCTGTTCGAACTGGCCGAGACCGGCGTCCTGGCCGACAGGGAGACCGTCGCCGTCCCGGTGCCGACCTTCAACCGCATCTACCTCCTCCGGTTCAAGTACGGGATACCCTTCAAGGTTCTCGGCCTGGGAGGTGTACAGAGTGACCTCTAAGTCCAGGCCGACCGGGCCTGTCTGGCCGTACTCGTTCTTCTGGGCGCTCGCCCCGTGGTCGCTGGCGGCTCTTGTCGCCGCCGCCTGCCACCGCTTCACCGGCGCGCTCTTCATCCTCCTGCCCGTGTGGACCGCCGCCGTCCTCCTGCTCCTTATGCCGTGGCGCAGAGACGGCCGCGCCGCCCTCGCGGTGTCGTCGCCCGGGGGCGCCTTCCCGCGACTCACGGGCCTCGAGGGCAATCGCGAACCGGGCCTGGGGCTGGCCTTCGCGGCCTTCCTGCTCACCGGTGCCTGCATCTGGGGCCGCGGCGGCCCGCTCCACGGCCCGACCATGGCCGGCCTCTGGGGCCTGCTCGCCGCATGCACCTGCCTCTACCTGGTTCTCAAGACCAGGGCGCCTGGAGCACACCCCGCCCTGTGGCAGCCGGCTCCCGCCCCGGTCCAGCCCGGGTCGGCCGGCCGCAAGACCGCGTCCGACCTCGTCTCCGCCCTCCTCGACTCCGAGACCTACCGCGGGCAGCTGGTCTGGCACCGCCGGCTGCCCGCCTCGGAGGGCCGCCTGTCGACCCGCATCCCTCGCGAGGACCGTGAGGGTGCCGGGGACAGCGACGGCCTACCCGTTCGGGGCCTTTACGACAACCAGGCCCGGGCGTGGAAACTGTTGGACGAGGGGCACGACGTGCTCGTCGCCTCCCCGCTCGGGAGCGGGAAGTCCACCCTGGCCGCTCTCTACGCGGCCAACCACGTCCTCACCACCGCCCGGAACGTCCTCTGTGTCTGCCCCGATGAAGAGTCGACCCGCCGCACCGGCGAGGCGTTCGCCCGGGCGACCCGCCGGGAGGAATGGGACTGGGCGGTCCAGGCCCGAGTCCTGCCGACGCCGGCGGACGCGGAGGACTACCTCGACGACGAGACCATGCCCCTGCCGGACGTGGCCGTCGTGTCGGCCGAATGTCTCCACTCCTGCATCCTCCAGCGGCTCGAGAGGTGGGAGCCCCTCCTCAAGAACGTCGACCTCGTCCTCATCGAGGACATCCACCTCTACGACCTGGTGTCGAGACAGCACGCGGCCTACGTGTTCCGCCGCCTCTGGCGGGCACTTGAGCGGCTGGGCCGGAGGCCTCGTGCCCTCGTGACCTCGGCGGACATGTCCGACACCCGGAGGTTCGCCCGCGACCTCACGGGGCTCGACATCAAGGCCGGTGCGGTCATCACCTCCGACAGCAGGGCGAGGCCGGCCGTCGAGGTCCTCTACTGGCAGCCCGTCGCATCCGACGGCCCTCCGGACGAGAGCCGCCCGGACCCGGCCGCGGCGCACCCGCCGGTCCCATCGGTCGTCCGCGAGGCCTGCTCGCTGATGGCCCGGGCCGTCCTTCACGGCTTCAACGTGGCGCTCCTGACCGACGAGGGCCTGCTGTCGCCGGCCCTCGCGCGCACGGCCGAGGCCGACGCCTACAGGATGGCCAGGGAAGCGGCCCAGAGCGCCTACCGGCTCGCACGGCAGAGGCTTGCCCACGACATCCGCGACGAGGCCCTGGCCTTCATCGACGGAGTGAACGCGGCTCTGGCCGAAGTCCTCAGTGCGCTCGAGGCGCAGACCGGCCCTGAGCAAGCCGCCTCAGGACGCAGGCTGGCCGAGCAGATGAGCCGGGCCCTCATCTCCGCCGGAGAGACCGTGCTCTCGCTGGCACAGGGCCGGGTCGCCCGGGACCGGGCCGACGCGGAGAGGGACATCCAGGCCTTCGAGGAGCTCAAGCGCCGGCTCGACCCGGCCTTCGCCGGCCCGTCCGGGTGGCGCGAGCGGTTCGAAGGGGTCGAGGCGCCCGCGGCACTGGCACCCCTCCTCAAGATGAAGGAGAGGCTGGACGGACTCCTTTCCTCCACGGCCGTCGCGGGCCTCATCGAGGCCCTCAGAGTCTACTCCGAAAGCATGGCCAGGCTGGATGCAGCCCGGGTCGAGGTCTGCTCCACACTGGACCGGAGTGGAGCGGTCTACGGTTCGGCTCCTTCCGCCGCCGAAGCCTTCGACGCCGTCATCATCATGGGGGTCCCCGACCCCCTCTTCGTCTTCAGCCATCAGCTGGCCCATATCGGTCAGGCCCGCAAGGACGCACCCAACGACGCCCTGGTCGTCGTGCTTCCCAGCGTCGAACCTGTCTCGCGCCGCCTGGCCCACCATCCCGAGGAACTGTTCGACGTGGCCCGCGACGGGCCCGTGCCCGCGGTACCCCTGGGTCTCGCCAACCCGGGGGTCGTCAGGGCCCATCTCGAGTGCGCCCTGGCCGAGTCGCCGATGAGCGAGGCCGAGGTCCATGAGGTCTTCGGCGACCCCGGCGTGCTGGCCCTTGACGAGCTCCTGAGTGCCGGGCTCGTGGTGAAGACCTCCGTCCCCCTGGAAGACGCCGAGCGCGAGGAGCTCCGGTCGGGGGCGGAGGCGGCCGGCGGCACCGCCCGCACGACCCTGTACTCCTGGAGCGACCCTGACACACCTCCGCACCGCGCGGTGTCCTTCAGCGTGACCGATGGGCCCGGCATCCCCCTGCGCGACCCCGTACGGCCGCGGCGCGAGCTGGCCCGGCTCTCCGAGGTCGACGTCACGCTCAGGGCGTACCCGGGAGCCGTTCTTTCGGCCGGAGGTGAACGCTACCGGGTGAAGGAGGAGTCGGGTCTCACGCTCCGGCTGGAGGACCGCCAGTGGGTGACCGAGCCGCGTCTCGAGGTGGGTGTGGGTCCCCCCCGAACACAGGCATGGGTGATGCGCCTGGCCCCGGGCCATCCCGTCGGGATAGCGCAGGACCACGGGCAGGTCACGGTGCGCACCACCGGGTTCGTCGAGTTCGAGGGGCCGGAGATGTGCCGTGTGCGGCGGAGGGTCGACCTGGCGTCGCCGTCGCCCGAAGCGTCCGTCTTCACCGACCTCCTGTATCTCCAGTTCCCGGTCGAGGAGCTTGGCCCCGAGACGCTGGACACCCTGGCCCGAGTCTTGGAGAGGTCGCTCCCGTGCGTCGTGCAGAAGGCCTCCGTCCTTCGCGCGACCGCGGGTGAGGCAGGCTGTGTCATCTGGGACGCCTGCCCCGGAGGCTCCGGGGCGGTCCCCGTCGCAATCGAAGGCGTGCTCCGACTGCTGGAGGTCGCCTTCGAGGGGCTGGTCGACTGCCGGTGCCGCGACGGGTGTTCGTGGTGCGTGGGCATCCGAGGGGATGCGGACGGACCGGGCTCCTCGGCGGACAAACGTGAGCTCATCCTTCTGCTCGGCCGGGTGCTCGGCCGTGAGGACGAAGCCCGGGAGGTGGCGGCCGTCCGCTACGCCGCACTGAGAGAGGCCCAGAGGCCCGACGCGTGCGCGCAGCGGCTCGCCCGTGAGGTGGCGGACGTGCTCCAGGGCCGCCTGGGAATGCGCCTGTCGGTGATGCCCGAGGTCCAGGTGGGGGGCACCGACGGTTCCGACGGGTGCGGTGAGGCAGGTGCCGGGCCGGACGGCGCGCAGACCTCTGCGGAGTCTCCCGGGGCCGACGCCCGTGGGCACGTGGTCGTTCCGGGTGACTTCACTGAAGGCGACACCATGGTCTTCCTGGCCCATGAGCTCGCTCTTCACTGGACAACCCAGCCGACGTGCTTCAGCCCCGAGCTCGACGAGACGCTCCGCCTCTCACAGGGGTTCGCCCTCTGGGTGGCCGACAAGGTCCGCGAACTCCTGAGGCTTCAACCGGAGTGGCGCCCCGAGGTGACGTCGGAGGCCGAACGCGGGCTCGCTGCGTGCCGGGCCCTGGAGGCGAGGTTCGGTCTGCGGGCCTTCGTGGGCGGGCTCGCCGCACCGGCTCAAGAGATGCTGGACCGACTCAAGGAGCACAGGGACGCCCCTCTGTCACCCGCCGCCTGTCGGAGGAAGGGACCCACCGCTGGAGAAGCACGCCTCCAAGATGAGACTCCACCGCCTGCAGTGGATTGACACCCAGATAAGAGCCGGAAGGTATCCCAACACGCGCGACCTGGCCGACGAGTTCGAGATATCCCGCCGGCAGGCCCTACGTGATTTCGAGTACCTCCGGGACTCCCTGGGGGCACCCCTCGAGTACTCGGCGGCCCATCGCGGCTACTACTACACCACCGACGTGTACACGCTGCCCGGACCCTATGTGACCCGCTCCGAGCGGAACCTCCTGACCAGCCTGGCCTCTTACTACGCCGGCATGGCCGGGCGGGATAGTCCGTTCGCAACGGCCTACGCCGAGGCCCATGAGCCGGATAGGGGCAAAGGATCGGATGGTATGACACTTTATGTCACAGCACCTCTGCTATGACGTGGTCAGGACTCTGACCACGAGAGGGGAACTGCTGTGACCAAGCGGAAAACGCAAGGGAGAAGGGGCGAGGAAGTAGCGGTCGAGCAGGCCGAGAAGGCAGGGGCCGGGCCCGGGTTCCGCGAGACCGAGGCTAGAATCGTCCCGAACTGGACGAGCTACGTGGGAGCGGTCGAGGGCGTGCTCAAGGCGGCCGGGATGTGCCGGCTCGACACGAGCCGCGTCATGGGATTGACGCAGATGGCCTTCCACCTCATCGTCCACGAGGAGTGCTGCCCGAGTTCGGTGACCGTCTACGACTGGTGTCACGAACATGTCACCGCCCTCGACCGGCTGGGGGTTCTCTCAGAGGTCTACCAGGCTATGCCGGGCACAGCCACCTATGACGCGGCCCGCCGCCGGGCGGTCGGGAACATCAAGGCGTCGATAGACAGGGGCGTGGGGGTCATCCTCTGGGGGGTCGACACCGGGGAGTTCGGTGTGGTCCACGGCTACGACGATGCCGACGGGGTCTTCCTGGTGAGCGGTGTCCACGGGGGTCACGACGGCTCGAACCCCATCCTCTACGAGAACGTGGGCCTGACCTTCGAGGGAGCACCCATTCTCCACTACCAGGTGCCGCTGGAGAAGGTCGATTACGACCCGGCCCCGGCCTACCGGGCGTCACTCGAGTACTACGTGAAGCACATGGAGAGCCCTTACCACTTCGTCCCCGCCTACAAGGCCGGTCTCGGGGCCTATGAGAATTGGATCAGAGCCCTCGAGAGCGGTAGGTACGTTCCCTTCGGCGTCCGGTACATCACGGCCGTCTACGCCTGTGCCAAGCAGCATGCCGCCGACTACGTCAGGTTCCTGGCCGAGGAGTGGAAGGAGCTGCCGTCACTCGGCGGAGCGGCCGACGCCTTCGGGAAGGTGGCCGGGGTCTACAGCAGGATGCGGGATGTTCTAGGCATCGAGGCGGGCGGACCGGCCGACCTGACTTCGCCGGTCGACCCCGAGCAGGCGGCCGCGATGGTTCGTCTTCTCCGCGAGGCGCGGGAGCTCGAGGCCCGGACGGTGGAGCTGGTGAAGCGGGCGCTATAGAGGAGGGGGTAGGAGGGCCCCCCGGTGGGTAGCCCGGGGGGCTCTCCCTCGCGGGAACCCTCGAGACATCATCCCGGCCGTGACCAGCAGACCGGCGAGAACGCTTCTGAGGGCAAGCTCTCCGGCGCGCCTTCTGCAGGTCAGGCGAGCGCCGTACCGGGCCCCGTGACCGGTGCGTCCTAGGCCGCCCTCGGCTTCAGAGTGACGGCTCCGGCAGCGCGCACTCGCCGCAGGCGTCGCAGAGGTCCTCGTCGAGGACGGCCACGTAGTCCGACTTCAGGACGAGGTCGCGGCGCCCAAGGGTAAGGAGCATGCCCAGCTGGTAGCAACACCACGGACAGCAGCTGCACACGGACAGCACGGGCTGGTCGGGCAGAATCCAGGGGACGCCCTCAAGAGCCCGCCCGACCGGAACCACTCTGGAGGCGGCTTGCATCCGCCCGGCCTCGACCTACCCGGCGTACTTGCGCATCTGGGCTAGAAGGTGGTCGTCCGCCTGCCTGGGCTTCGCGGCGGCGTACGGGCTGACCCTCCGTCCGGCCCCCGGCCGCTCCGGCGCCGCGGCCTCCCCCTTCTCAGCACTCATATCGTCAACGCCCTCCCTCGGAGGTCTCTCTCCCGCAACCAACTCGCGAACCACCCGGGAGGTCTCCCCTATGCCCTGTGTGTTCCGCGGATCCTGCGGGCACCCATCCTCAAGGCATAGAGAGCTTCGGCCAGGTCGGATACCTTCTGCCGGCCCAGGGCGCGCTCGACCCATTCGACAGGCAGTGAATCCGGGGCAAGGGCCGCCGCCAGCGCCCCGGCCATCGAGGCCACGGAATCGGCGTCACCACCGAGATTGGTGGCACAGAGAATGGCCTCGCGGGCGCTCTGGTGGGCGAGGAAGATAGCGAAGGCGGCCGGCACGGCCTCCCAGGCCCTGAAGCCGGGGTTGATGCCGCGTCCGCGCAGGCCGGCAATAGAAGTCCCCCGCCCCACGTTGGCCCGTACCCACCGGAGGCGCCGGGCCACCGATGGGCAGAGGTCGTCGGGCCCCTCCCACTCCCGCTCGGCCAGGTCGGCGGCCGTGACAGCCGCCCTCAAGGCGCGGTCGGCGTCACCGCCGTCCACCAGCACCGAATAGGCGGCCGCCAGAGCGGCACTGGCCGCAACCGACGAGGGGGAGTTGTGGCTCGCCCGTGTGGCCAGAGTCACGTCCCGGATGAGCCGCCTCAGGTCGTCCGGGCTCTCCCCGGATCCCGGGCCCTGAGGGCCCTCCCGTCCTCCCGGCCCCTGCTCGGGGCCGGGGCTTATCGGGTGGAGGATGCCGACCGGGGCGATCCGCATCGCCCCTCCCGTTCCCGTCCTGGTCTGGAACTCCCCCCGCGACCAGGAGGAGCAGAATTCCTCCCAACCCGGCCACTTCGGGATGGGGCGGGCCAGAATGCGCCGGACGATATCGTCCTCGTCAACCCGGCCACAGGCGGTGATGGAGTGTCCCACGAGCAGGGTGAACGCAGTATCGTCCGTCGTCCGCGGCCGGCGGGCCCGACGCCCTCCGGGGCGGCCGGTCCCGCCGCGAACCGGGGGCGTACCCCCGTTATCAGCCGGGAAATCCGATATCTCGCCGCCGTAGGCGGCCACAATCTCCGGCGGCCAGTAGCCCTCGGTCAGCGAGCCCAGCGCGTCGCCCACGGCCACCCCGTGGAGGAGGGCGACGGCCCGCTCGCGACCCGAGTCCGAGCTGGGACCCGGCCCTGCAGGGTCCTCCGGCGCGGGTCCGACGCGGCGGGAGGCCGTGCTCGCCGTGTCCTCTGAACCGTCCGGCGCGGCGGCCCGGAACCCTAAGAACACCGGACCCTCGCGTGGGCCAGAATGAACCTCAGGACCCGCAGGGTGACCCAGGGATGCGGTCGCCCTTTGCGGCCCGGCGGCACGGGCGGTTTCGAGGGACGTCCCTCGGAAGCCCACAGGCCGTCTCCGGGCCGGCACTTGGCGAGACAGAGCCGCACGCCTTCCTCGACCCTTTCCGTCGGGCCGAGCTCGGCCAGGAGGAGACGGCCTGTCTCGGCCAGGTCCATGGGGAAGTGGTAGTAGGGGTAGGGCAGGGCCCTCCATTTGTCGGGCACATGGAAGCCCTTAGGATCCCTCATGTACAGGCGCTCCGTGAACTGGGCCGCCGCCCGCGTCGAAGGGTGCCCCCCGAGAAGATGGGGCACCTGCTCGGCCAGAGCCAGGAAACAGGCGGCTGTCCCCAGGCAACCCTTCTCGCTGACATATCTCCGGGGCATGGCCCCGCCCGCACAGGACCAGCTCCCGTCCGGTCTCTGGATTGACACGAGATACTCCACCGCCCGGCCGACCCGGGGGTCGTCCGCGTACCCCAGGGCGGCCAGGAAGGTGGCGGCCCTGATGGTCACGCAGGGGACCGGGGCGAGGGAGGAGGGCTTGCCCCCCTCGGCCCGGCGGTACTGGTAGAATTCCCCGTTGGCCGCCTGGAAGGCGAAGGAGAAGACAGCCGCCCTCTCCACGGCCGGACCGAGTGGAGGAGGGCAGGAGACGGATGCGCCCATCTCGGCCAGAACGCTCAGGACGTAGAAGGTCGAGCGGTGGCGGGGGCCGTAGAATCCCGTGCCGCCCCATGAACCATCATCGGCCTGCTTCTCGAGGAGGCCGACGATGACCGGGTCACTCGAGAGGTCGGGCCGGCCCTCGCACGCCAATCCCGCGCCGGGGTCCCCGCCCAGGAGCCACTCTCTGGTCCGGAGGCGGACAGCCGGAGACGGGTGGGTCAAGAGCCAATCCACGGCGGGCTGTAGGGAGTCCTCAGGGCGGTTCTGACGGCACTCTTCAAGCATCAAGGCACCATCCCCTTGGTGCCGCGCTCATCGGCGCAGCGCTATACCTCATGCCGGAGGCACCCACGGCATTCCAGATTTGGAGCCAGCATTCCTGTCCCGGGCCGGAGTTGATCGCATCGCGGCCCGCACCGTGCACCTCGTCGGACGCCTCGTCGGGGCCGAGGCCCGGCGCTACGCCTCGGAGACCCTCCAGCCCGCCGGACGGCTCCCCTGAATGCACCGGCCCCTCTCTCACGCGATTGTGTGCCACCTCGAGGTGTGCCGCTCCGCTCAGGCCCTCAAGCCCTTCAGCCGCCGAAGGGCCTCTCCGTAGCGCGCGCTGCGCCGGGCCCATTCCTCAAGCTGGAAGCAGGGAAACTCCTCACACTCGTGACAGGATTCGTGCCCCTTGTCGTCGACGCAGCAGTTAAGGAGCTTGCAGTTCCCGGACCAGTGTTGGGACCTTTCGCCCCGGCAGCCCGCGCACTTGATTATGTCGGCGCTGACCTTGCCCCCGCGGCGGTTGATGGCGTCGGCAATCTTCCGGGCCAACGACGGCTCTGTCGATGCCTTGTAGATGTCGCACTCCGAGCAGTCCAGACCGCATACCGCTATCACGTTCCTTGCCTCTCCCTTCCGTCACTTGCCCAGGGGAGTACCTCTCAAGGGAGCCGTCTTCGACCTGTTCCACCTCCCCGCCCCCCACGGGGAGGTGAAACCTCCTCAGTGAACCGAGGGGGTGGGTCAATTCTCAGCCGGCCTTGACACCGGCCAGAGGCCTACTGGTGGGACCAATGGGCGCAATATCCTGCGACCGCGTTGCTTGCACGCGGAGACTCCACCTGCTTGCTCGGTGGAGAAGTAACGTGAAGCCAGTCAGAAACCAACAGATACAGGTGAAAGAGGGCAAGGCAGTGCCCAGGGAGATGCCCCTGGGCACTGCCGCAGGGAGAGCGATTCCCCTGTGTGGCAGACCCTCAAAGTAGTTCGGTCTCAGTTGTCCTTCTCGCAGTTCATATAAGGTACACAGGGATTGGGTTCTGGTGGACGGAATCGACAGTCGTTTGGACATGCATCAGTTCTGGTTAGATACCTTGCTTGAACAAGGACTCTCATCCTTGCGACCTCCCTTCTCCATGATTCCAATCCAGTGACCACCCATTGTGGGCACAGTACAACCTAATCTTCTTCAGGACATTCTGCCTCCGACTACTACAGTCAACAGAGAGACCATCCTCGAGCCTATCTCGGGGGCAACCTCCCAGGCATAGCGGTAGAATGTCACAATCGCTGCAGGCTAAAGGTATGTCAACATTTAGTAGGTCGAGCTGATTGGGCGTGTAGTACAAGCCTCTCGATATGTGCCCAGTTACTTTGCTGGAGTCACCGAAGTGATGCTCACACTGATAGAACTCCCCTGAAGGCCCAATAATGGCTGGGTCTGGACTAACCAGCCCACAGTAGACCCCCTTGTACTGAGGAAGTAGGCCGTCCGCACTATATCCAAGCTGGTTAACCAGATAGCCCAAGAACTCAGGCTCCATTTGGGTGAGAAACCGCTTCATGAACCCCTCGCCTGCGGAATCTGTGCCCTCAATGGGTGCTAAGTAAATCCTGACTTTGCCCCGGAGTCGTCGATCAACCAGCAAGTGCCTTGCTAGCTCTTTCATGTCGCCGTAGTTATCGTCGTCTGTGTTTAGCCGTATCGTCAGACTGCAAAGCTGAGATGCCTGCTCGATGTTGTCAAGAACGGTGTAGAAATCTTCCGCCGTTGCACCTTTCAGCCTACAGTAATTATCCACAAGGCAATCGAGCGTTATCTGGATGTGCTTCACCATACACTGATTGTGGAGTACTCCCATGAGTCTCTGGCTGAGAAGAACTCCATTAGTAATCACCCCGGCAGAGTACTCTACGTCAATCTCCTTGCAGTGACTAGCCATCCTGACCGAGAAGCGGGCAATCCGCTCATGTTCCAGTAGGGGCTCTCCCCCGAACCAATCAATGTGAAGCCTCTTCACCGTTGGTTCGAACCTACTGCAAATGTAACTGAATAGGTCTTCCCATACACCCTCGGACATTGCGATGTTCCGCCGAACTTCTGACTGGTAACAGTACTGACAGTCCAGATTGCATGCCAGAGTCGGCCCTACCAGGAACTTCAGGGTGTCCCTCCTGCTCAGCATCTTGGTTCGCTTCTCTGTCAGAATCACTCTGTTGGCTTCGTTGAGTTCTCTCCTGACTATCAGCCCTTGGCGCAGGAGTTCTGAGAAATGCTCGTGGCTCTCGGGGTTCTGGTTGTTCTCAACGCCCAAGAGGAACTGGTATGTATCCCAATCTAGCATGACTAGTGCTCCAGAGAAGGTGTTGAATACCAAGACCCCGTCTCGGGCCTCGTTGACTCTAAGGTTGTAGATCGAGGAGGCATACACGAGAGCCAACTCCCCCAGAAGCACCGCTGTTCTCGACCAGGGGCCGTGTGGCAAGCCTTGAAGGCACACACAGCCTGCACAAGGAGTTCATTCTAGGCGTCGTGACCGTTTCCTGGTCAAGTCCCCTTTTGAAAAAGGGGAGGTCCGGGTCATGCCACGGTGGCCGTCCTCTCCTGCTGATTACGCTGATACCTTCTGGACTGCTGGTTCCTGCGGTAGTGTTGGAGCTGATTCATCGGCGCCGGTCTCCTCGCTGACGCGGGTCTCCAGGACGCCGAGCCGGTCCTTGGGGCGACCCGCATCCTTCTCGACATGACCACCGCCTCGTCGAAGGACCGGCTTCGGACTCCCGCCCTGGAGAGCCCTGGTGGTCGTGGAGGAAGGCCCGGTGAGGAGGTGAGCCATCCCGATGTTCACCCTGTAGAAGCTGAAGACAATGGTGACCGAGGCCAGCGGCCGCAGACGGATATTCCGAGGGCCGTGGTACCACGGGGCACAGGTCATCCTTCTTCGGCGGCTCCAGGGAATCTGGGAGCCGGAGGGACCATGAAGGAAGCCCTCTAGTCTCCCTGACCGCCGCCACCGCCCCTATGCACCGAGCAGGCGGGCCGCGAAGAGCGTGACCTCCGGGTCGCCGGCGTGCCACATCCCGTCGGGCTCCCTGAGACTGTCGAGGTGGCGTTCTGCGGCCTGCACGAGGGGGTCCTCCTGGTGAACCCCCATCCCCTCCATCGCGTCCAGGAGCCACGCGGCCTGAAGGGCGTCGACTCTCGGCATGATGGCCCGGCAGTGGTCCCGACACGCGGCCGTAATCTCGGACGACTCACCCTCGTAGTGTGCCGCGAGCAGCAACATCACCCACCAGTTGTACCAGGTGTGGTCGAAGGTGGACCATGCCCGCCAGAGGCCTTTCAGGTACTCCCAGCAGGCCCTGAGAAGCGGGTTCGACAGCCAGCCGAGTGAGAGCAACCGCACCGCTACGGCGCCCGTGAAGAAGATGCGGTCGACGCTTGTGTCCTCCTGGAGCCAGGGCTGGGGCGAAGCGGCGAGTTTTCTCTCCACTTCGTACAACGAACCGTCCGGGGCCTGGACCCCGCTCAGAAAGGAGAGGGTCGCGTGTCGGAAGGCCCGGCTGTTCCCCATCTCAAGTTCCCGCACGAACCGTAGCATGTGGATAGTGCCGCCGACCGACCCGACTTCGTTCTCCGAGCCGCGCTCGTCCTTCGGGCTGTAGCCCCACCCGTCGGCCCCATGGAAGTAACGGCGGAGCTCGTGCTCCCTCTGTGCGACGGGCACGTTGTCCCCCAAGAGCCACCTCAGCCTCAAGTGGTCGAGCCTGCGGCCCCTCTTGATGATAGTTTCCTGCACCGATGCTGAAAGCACCATCCACCCTGTCCTTCCCGTCCGTCTTCGACGTCTTCCGCCTGGCCCTTGGCCTGGTCTATCATTGCAGGAGTCGGTCCCCAGCCCAGTCCTCACAGAGTCTGCGTCCGAG
>CAJXZV010000024.1 GCA_913063835.1 uncultured Eubacteriales bacterium | reverse complement strand
CCAGATGCTGTCTCGTAGGGGAATCACGCCCCGGCCCTAAGCCTCCTTCTCCAGGTAGCTCCGGACGAGCTCCTCCAGGAGCTCGTCCCGTTCCAGCTTGCGGATGAGGCTCCTGGCCGACTTGTGGCTCGTAATGTAGGCCGGGTCACCCGACAGGATGTAGCCGACGATCTGGTAGATGGGGTTGTAGCCCTTCTCCTGGAGGGCCTGGTAGACCTCGAGCAGGACGTCGCGTGCCTTCGGGACCTCCTCGTCGGGCCCGACCCGGAACATCCTCGTCTGCTCGTGCTCCGTGGGCATGCCCGGCACCTCCGGAAGAACGGGTTCGGAACGGTCGGAAGTATTCGGCCCGGCTCAGGACATCTCCTCCAGCGCCTTCCGGAAGAGGGTCCTGCCCTTCTCCAGCGCCTCGGCCAGCCTGGCGGGGTCACGCCCGCCGGCCTGGGCCATGTCGGGCCTGCCGCCGCCTCCGCCGCCGGCCGTCCGGGCGACCTCGCCGATAATCTTCCCGGCATGGATACCCCTATCCACCAGGTCCTTCGTGACCATGGCCACGAAGCCCAGCCGCGAGCCGTCCTCCGTCGGCGCTCCGAGAAGGACGGCCCCGGACCGTATCCGGTCGCGGACGTGGTCCCCGGCCTCGCGGAGCCTGTCCATGGGCATCGCCGGCAGGCTCCCCACCGCCAGGCGGTAGGGGCCCACGGCCTCGGCCTCTTCCGCCACCCGGGCGGCCGAGGACACGGCCCGACGGACCTCGTCCCGCTCCCTCTCCTTCTCGCGGGCCTTGAGTTCTCCCAGGAGCTTCCGGATGCGCTCCGGCACCTCAGCACGGTCACAGTGGAGCAGGGCGGCCGCCTCGGCCAGGGCCTCCTCCGCCCGGCGCATGTGGCCCAAGGCCTCCGTCCCGGTCAAGGCCTCGATGCGCCGGAGGCCGGAGCCGATACCGCTCTCGGAGAGGATACGGAACGGGCCGACCTCCCCGGTCATCGAGACGTGGGTCCCCCCGCAGAGCTCGCGGCTCACCCCGTCTATGTCCACGACGCGGACCCTCTCCCCGTACTTCTCCCCGAAGAGGGCGACGGCCCCTCCGGCCACCGCCTCGCGGTAGGAGCAGACCGTCGCCCGCACCGGCCGGCAGGCCAGCACGGCGTCGTTCACGACGCCCTCGACGGCCTCGAGCTCCGACGGGGTCAGGGGGCCGAAGTGGGCGAAGTCGAAGCGCAGCCGGTCGGGGGCGACGAGCGAACCCGACTGTACGGCGTGCTCCCCCAGCACCTCGCGCAGGGCCCGGTGGAGGAGGTGCGTGGCCGTGTGGTTGCGCGCCGTGGCCAGACGCCTCTCCCGGTCCACGGCCGCCCTGACCGGGTCTCCTTCGGCCAGCCGGCCCTCCGTCACGCGGGCGACGACGACCGTCCGACCGTCGGGGAGGTGGAAGGCCCGCGTCACCTCGGCCCGCCCCAGTCGCCCCTCGACGACGCCCGTGTCGGCCACCTGGCCGCCGCTCTCGGCGTAGAAGGGAGTCCGGGCCAGGAGAAGACGGACCTCACCGTCCTCCGGGGTGGCCTCCCTGAGGAGCCGCCCGCCGGCGGCCAGCCCCGTGACGGTGGTCTCGACCTCGAGCTCTTCGTAGCCGACGAACTCGGTCGGCGGCCGCCCGGCGAAGAGCTCGCCCAGGGTCCGCGTCTCGTCGGCCTCCCCCTCGGCCTCGCGGGCCTCACGGGCGCGGCGTCTCTGCTCCTCCATGGCCTCCTCGAACCCCTCACGGTCGACGCGGACGCCCGCCTCCTCCGCCATGTCCTCGGTGAGGTCGATGGGGAAGCCGAAGGTGTCGTAGAGGAGGAAGGCGTCCCGCCCCGAAAGGACGGCCTCCTCTCCCCTCCGGGCCCGCTCGCGCAGGGGGGCCAGCATCTCCTCGGCCCGCCTGGTCCCCTCGGCAAGGGTCTCCAGGAAGCGGGCCTCCTCGCCCTCCATCACCCTCCGGACGAAGTCCTCCTTTTCCCGGAGCTCGGGGTAGGCGTCGCCGAGCACCGCAGCCACCAGAGGGACCATCTCGTGGAGGAAGGGGCGGTCGATACCGAGCACCCGCCCGAAGCGGGCGGCCCGGCGCAGGATGCGGCGCAGGACGTAGCCCCGGAACTCGTTGGAGGGCAGGACCCCGTCGGCGATGAGGCAGGTGCAGGCGCGGACGTGGTCGGCGATGACCCGGAAGGGGAACCCGCCGTCCCCCCGGTCGTAGGGTCGGCCGGTGCGGTCGCTGAGCCAGTCGAGGAGGGGTCGGAACAGGTCGGTCTCGTAGTTCGAGCCCACCTCCTGGAGCACGGAGGCGAGCCGCTCCAGGCCCATGCCCGTGTCGACGCAGGGGCGCGGGAGCGGGGTCATCGTCCCGTCCTCGTCCCGGTCGTACTGCATGAAGACAAGGTTCCAGATCTCGAGCCACCGGTCGCAGTCGCACTTGCCGACGGCGCACTCCGGGGCGTCACAGGCGTGCTCGGGCCCGCGGTCGTAGATGATCTCCGAACAGGGACCGCAGGGGCCGGTGTCGCCCATGGACCAGAAGTTGTCCTTCTCCCCGAGGCGCACGATGCGTTCGGCCGGGATACCGACCTCCTCGCGCCAGATGGCGAAGGCCTCCTCGTCGTCCCTGTAGATGGTCGGGGTCAGGCGCTCGGCGGGGAGGCCGAAGCCGCCGTCCTCGTCGGTGAGGAGCTCCCAGGCGTAGAGGATGGCCTCCTTCTTGAAGTAGTCCCCGAACGAGAAGTTCCCGAGCATCTCGAAGAAGGTGTGGTGTCTGGCCGTCCGCCCGACCTGCTCGAGGTCGTTGTGCTTGCCGCCGGCCCGGACGCACTTCTGGGCGGTCGTGGCCCGCCGGTAGGGGCGCTCCTCGAGCCCCAGGAAGACATCTTTGAACTGGTTCATCCCGGCGTTGGTGAAGAGCAGGGTCGGGTCCCCGTGGGGGACGAGCGAGGAGCTCGACACGACCTTGTGCCCGCGTCTCTGGAAGAACTCCAGGAACCGTGTTCTTATCTCACTCCCGGAAAGCTGTTTCACGGTCCGGCCTCCCTACCATGCCGTGTCCATGCCTCGTGACGATCGCCGCCACAAGCGAACGCCCCCCGCCCTCCGGCTCTCGGGCCGGAGGCGAGGGGCGAGCATGTCGCGGTACCACCCTCTTCACCGCGGTCTCGCGACCGCGGCCTCCGCGGGTGCCGTCCCGCGCGGCACCCCAGGGCTGTAACGGGCCCGTCCCGCCCGGCTTCGGCCGGTGCGCGGGCCCGGGGCGGCCCCGTCGCGGTGACGGTGCCGGCTCCGCGGCCGCGCCCGGTTTCACCGGGAGCTCGGGGGTGGCCTTCGGCCCGGGGTCCGGGGCTCTCACCGACCGCCCCGTCTCTGGGAAGGCCCCATGGGCCTACTTCTTCCCCTTCATCGCCACAGGCGGATTATACACCACGGTCGGCCGGAGCCGCAACGCGCGCACCAAAGGCCAAAGGCATGATGAGGCCACCGCGGCGAACGCCTCCATCCGGAAGGGACGCGCCGGTATGAAACGAATAGGTCAGAAGCCCGTGAGACGGGGCGACCAGAGGACCGGAGGCAACCCGCACTTGATGGGAGAGAACCATCCAGCCGAGCTCCGCATCATTGCCTTGGAGAGCTGTCGAGACCTAGGCGCCAAGGTTGACCGGCACCTTCAGAGGATCAGAGCCGCCGATGGCTGCGGCCGAGGTTCGTTCTTGGTTCGTGCGTCGTCGACTCGCTTCGCCAACGGTGAGGGGAAGATCACCCTCCACGAGTCGGTGCGCGGAAAGGATATCTACATCCTGTCGGACATCGGCAACTACAGTTGCACCTACGAGATGTTCGGCCAGACCACCCGGGTCGGTCCCGATGAGCACTTCCAGGACATCAAGCGGGCCATATCGGCAATCGCCGGGAACGCTTGGCGGATAACGGTGGTCATGCCTCTCCTGTACGCAAGCAGGCAGCACAAGAGAAAGGGCCGGGAATCGCTGGACTGTGCCATCGCTCTTCAGGAGCTTGAAAGAATGGGTGTCAGCGGTGTCATCACCTTCGACGCCCACGACCCAAGAGTACAGAACGCCATACCCCTCACCGGTTTCGAGAACCTGAACGCCACCTATGAGATCATTGAGAAATTGGTCCATCTTGGAGTCGGCCTCGACAGCTCCGAGATGGTCGTCATCAGTCCCGATACCGGGGCAATGGACCGGGCGGTCTACTACGGTGACGTGCTGGGGCTCGACGTAGGCCTGTTCTACAAGCAGCGGTCATACGAGACCAGCGGCGGCAAGAACCCGATCGTGCAGCATCACTACATAGGTCCGGACCTTGCCGGGCGGGGAGTCCTGGTCGTCGACGACATGATTGCGTCGGGGGACTCGGTCCTGAGCCTGGCCCGGGAACTCAAGAGGCGAGGGGCCACCGATATCTACGTATGCGTAACATTCGCCCTGTTCACGGAGGGCGTCTCCCACGTACAGAAGGCCTTCGAGGCCGGTCTGATCAAGTCGATTCTGGCCACCAACCTCACCTACATCCCGCCCACCCTTAGAGAGTGTGAGTGGTTCGAGGAAGTGGACATGTCCGGCACCCTCGCCTCGGTGGTCGACCGGCTCAATCGGGCGGAGAGCCTGAGTTCCATGTTTGACGCCACGGAGAGAATCCACGGCCTCCTCAAGGACAGGCGAGCGGTGCCGAACTAGGTGCAGTTCCCCATGCCGCTCTCCCCACGTCACCACGTCATGCCCCGGAGGGACGACCACGGACGATGATGCTTTCCCGTTCCGGCCCGACCGATATCAGGGTGATGGGCCGGCCGACCAGCTCCTCCAGGCGGCGGACGTAGGCCTGGGCCGCCGGGGGCAGGTCGGAGAAGTCACGGACCCCGCTGATGTCCTCGGACCAGCCGGGCATCTCTTCGTAGACCGGGGTGGCCTCCTCGAGGGCGGGGTTGAGCGGGTAGCGGTCCAGGACCCGGTCCCCCACCCGGTAGCCGACACAGATCTTCAGAACAGGCTCACCGGAGAGGACATCCAGCTTGGTCAGGGCGACCTCGGTCACGGCCTGAACGGCGCAGCCGTACCGGGACCCTACCGCGTCGAACCAGCCGACGCGCCGGGGTCGCCCGGTGGCCGCTCCGTATTCCCGGCCCCGTTCCCGGAGGCGGTCGCCCGGCTCCCCGTGGAGCTCGGTCACAAAGGGCCCCTCGCCGATGACGGTCGAGTAGGCCTTCATCACCCCGATGACCGAGTCGACCCGGGTCTCGAAGAGGCCCCCGCCGACCCGGGCGAAAGAAGCCAGGCAGGATGAGGAGGTGACGAAGGGGTACATCCCGTAGTGGAGGTCCCGCAGGGCGCCGAGCTGACCCTCGAGAAGGACGCTCCGTCCAGCGCGGACGGCGGACTGGACCACCCCGGCCGTGTCGCAGATCCACTCCCGGATCCGCGCCCCGTGCCTCATGGTCCACTCGAAGACGGCCTCAGGGTCGACGGGCGGCCGGCCGTAGATCCGGGTCAGGACGAGGTTGTCCCACTCCACCACCTCCTCCAGATGCCGGCGCAGGTAGTCCGGGTAGAGGACCTCACCCACGAGCACGCCCTTCTTGAGGTAGCGGTCTCCGTAGACCGGAGCGATCCCGCGCTTGGTGGACCCGTGGTGCCGGGCCCCCAGGCGTTCCTCTTCGAGGGCGTCGAGCTCGCGGTGGAAAGGAAAGAGGATCACGGCCCGGTCGGAGACCTTCAGCTCCCGCACCTCGACACCCCGGGCCGCCAGCTCGTCGACCTCCTTGGCCAGGGCCTCCAGGTCTATGGCCATCCCCGTCCCGAGAACGTTGGTCACGCCCGGGCGGAAGATCCCGGAGGGCAGAAGGTGGAGCCTGAAGGTGCCGAACTCGTTCACCACCGTATGTCCGGCGTTGTTACCGCCCTGGTAGCGAACGACCATGTCGGCCGACCCGGCAAGGAGGTCGACGATGCGGCCTTTCCCCTCATCACCCCAGTTGACACCGACCACGACCCTGACGGGCACGGTGACTGCCCCCTCGACCGGAACTGTCCCGCCAGCCGATGCGGCGGCCCGGCTGATGTTCCGCCTATTCGCGGGACACCAGGGCCCATCCTGCACCCCTTCATCCCCCGGTCCTGCGGCCGACGCACGGAAGGCCACTGCCGATCTCCAGCACCACAAGGCAGAGGATGACCGCTCCGGGGCGAAGCAGTCCGACGTCCCGGCGCATGTCGCCTTGAACACAGTCTAACCGCCGGCGGTGGCCACCGTGCGCGACGAGACAACCTCACCGGTCGACATCCCGGTCCGGGCCGGCGGCCGCCCTCCGGGGGAGAGGCCGCCCCCTCCGGTCTACACCAGCCGCTCCTGCTCACTGGGGTCGACGACAACGGTGACCACCGTCGTCTCCTCGACGTCGGGAAGGTCCTTCATGCAGACCCTCAGGAGCACGGTGACGACCACGTCCACGACACCCGAGGACCGGACACGGGCAGAGGTCCTAAGGACCCGGGCCTCGGCTTCGACGAGGTCTCCGGGGGCATCGGTCGGTACCTCCAGCAACCGGTCGAAGGACGACCGCCGACGGGCCAGCGCGAGTCGGTCCGAACCCCGTGGGAGGTAGATGAGGTCCACCTGGAGACCGGCACTGAGGCAGACTAGCCCCGGGTGAACGAGGTCCGACCTCACCTCGGTGACCTCCGCCTCGGCCGACCGGACCTTCACCGCCTCGAGCGGCCGGAGCGCGAGGTCGAGCTCTACGACCTCCCCGGCAGCGACCGTCACCGTCCGCGTCTCGGACACATAGCCCGGACGGGTGAACTGGACGGTATAGGTCCCCCGGAGACGCTCCAACCGGTACAGGCCCGTTCCGGCCGCGGGCACACAGACGATGACGGCCCCCGCCGCGTCCTTCGCAGCAATCTCCGCGACCAGCGGCTCACCGGTGCGGGCGTCGGTGACACAGCCCTCCACCACGCCCGGGTCGGGCTCGAGGGCCGCGTCCACCACCGTCTCCGCCCCGGCCTCGGCCGTGACCGACCGGCTCCGTGCGGCATAGCCCGGGCCCGAGAAGACCAGGAAGTACCGCCCGGGGCTGAGGCCCGGAGTGCGGTAGACGCCGCGACTGGAGGTGGCCACCTCGGCCACACGGAGGTTGTCGGCCGTCAGGATGCTCACCGCCGCCCCCGCCACCGGCTCGCCGGTCTCCGCGTCGGTTATCCGCCCGGTGAAGACGCCCGCCGCCGGGTCGAGGAGGATGTCGCGGGTCGTGGTCCGCCCCGCCGGCACAGACACGGGCACGGCGGCTGCCCCGTAACCGGGGGCCACGACACTGACGACGAACATCCCGCCCGGAAGGCCTTCGAAGCTGTAGCACCCTGCGGCTCCCGTGATCGACAGGCCGAAGGGCACACCGCCGAAGCTGAACAGTTCGACCGTCGCCTCGGCCACGGGCCGTCCGGTCGAGGCGTCGATGGCCCGTCCTTCGAGACGGCCGGCCCTACGCTCCAGGGCCGCGTTGACGACGGTGGCCTCCCCGTCCCGGACGTGAGCCCCGACCACCTGCCCCTGGTGGCCCCGCAGGCCCTGGAAGGCCACGACCAGGTAGCCGACAGGCAGGTCCTCGATCCTGTACATCCCGCCCAGGCACGTCAGGGTGGCGGCCAACTGTACCCCTCCAGCCGTCAGGGCGACGACGGGCAGGCAGTCTATCGGCTCGCCGGTCTCGGCGTCGGTGACCTGCCCCTTGACGGCCCCGGCGGACGGCCACAGGGCGAAGTCCACGGTCGCCGTCTCACCGGGCCCCGGCGCCGCTCCTCTCACCTGGTCCGCCCGCCCCACGGCCGAGGCCGTGAGGAGGTAGGGGCGGGGGGCGAGTCCTGTGACGACGTAGTAGCCCTCCGCGTCGGCCCTCACCACCACGACCGGCTCGGAGCCGGAAAGGGCGACCAGCACCGCGGCTCCGGGTATCGGCCGGCCGGTGTCGGCGGCCACGACCCGGCCCTTGACCCCGCTGGGCGGCTTCTCGAGGCCGGCGTCCACGACCACGCCCTGCCCCGGCCCGCGTATGGTGAGACCGATGACCCTGGCCTGGTAGCCGGGAGCCCGGAAGACGAGGCTGTAGCTGCCGGGCTGGAGGGTGTCGAAGAGATAGCGCCCGCCCGGTTCGGTGACCACCGTGCCGATGGGTATCAGGGTGCGGTATAGCAGGCGCACGTTCGCCCCGGCGAGGGGTTCCCCGGTGGCGGCGTCGGTGACGGTGCCGGAGACCCTCCCCGGGAGAGACCCGAGACGGAGTTCCACCGCCCGCGTCTCGCCGACGGTGACGACCACCGACAGGACCGCGTCGGCGAAGCCGTCGCGCCGGGCGACGACGAAGTGGCTCCCCGAGGCCAGCGGTCCGGAGCAGAACTCTCCCTGTGGGTCGCTGAGGACCTCGGCCACAGGCACCCCGTCGGCGTCGAAGAACCTCACCGAGGCCTCCGCCAGGGGCTCTCCCGTCTCGGCCGAGAGGACCGTCCCCCGGATGAAGCCGAAGCCGGGGTCGAGTTCCATGGTGAAGACCGTGGTCTGGCCGGCCGCGACAGTGAACCCCACCGTGGCCGGCGCGTAGAACCGGGCCCGGGCCACGGCCGTGTACTCACCAGGACCGAGCTCGGCCGCCGCCAGGCCGTCGGCCGCGGTGAGGAGGGTCGCGACGATGGTCCCGTCGGTGTCTCTGATGACCACCTCGGCCCCGGCCAACGGGAGACCCGTGTCCTGGTCGAGAACCGTGATCCGTACCCACCCGGCGCCGGGCGTGAGCCTGACGTCGACCTCCACGGTCTCCCCGGGCCCAACGAGGGCGCCGGCCTGCGTCGTCCCGAAGCCCTCGAGAGCGAAGACCAGGGTGTAGGCGTCCGGACGCCGCCCGGGAATCTCGTACCTGCCAGCCGGGTCGGTGAGCACCGTGGCCTCCAGGACATCGCCCGAGTCGTAGACCTTGACCTCGACCCCTTCCAGCGGCCGGCCGGTGGAGGCGTCGGTCACGAGGCCGGAGATGTTCCCCGGGTCGGCCGTGAGGGTGACGTCGACCACCGCTTCCTGGGCCGGCTCAAGGACCACGCCGACCGTCCGTTCCGCGAACCCGCCAAGATTGTAGCTGAGCTCGTAGGAACCGGGAGCCAGGCCTTCGACAAGGTAGCGGCCGTCGGGCCCGGTGACGGACCGGCCGGCCGGCACGCCGCCGGAAGTGAAGGCGAGAACCTCCACGCCCGGGAGCGGCCGGCCTGTCGCCGCCCGGGTCACCGTCCCCGTCACCCGACCCGGTTGGGGCTCGAGGGCGACGGCTACCTCTGTGGTCTGCCCGGCCGTGACGGCGACGCTGAGGGCCTCACTCGCATAGTCCGACCTCGTCACCGTCAGCTTGTAGTTCGGGCTCGGCGCCAGACCGGGAAGGAGGAAGACGCCCCGGTCGTCGGTTAGGGCCGAGCCGACGGGGACACCGGCCGCGGTCCGGAGGACGGCGGCGGCCCCGGCGAGCGGCTCACCCGTCACGGCATCGGTCACCGTCCCCCGCAGGGCGCCCGGGTCCGGTTCGAGGGCCTGGTCCACCACCACCGCGTCCCCGGGGTCGAGGCTCACTCCGGTCCTCTCCGACCGGAAGTCCGCGGCTTGGAAGAGCAGGGTGTAGGACCCGGCGGCAAGCCCCTCCACCTCGTAGCGGCCAGCACCGTCGGTCAGGACGGTGGTCACGTGGATGCCGGCCTGGTCCATGACCACGACCCGGGCACCGGCCAGGGGCCGGCCCGTGGCCGCCGATGTCACCGTGCCGGACACCGAGGCCGGCTGAGGCGCAAGGGCCGCGTCCAGCATGACGGTCTGGCCCGGCCGGACGACGGCCCCGAGAGTCAGGTTCTGGTAGGCGGGTTCGGTGAAGGTGACCACGTACGACTCGGGAGCCAGGTCCTCGATGAGGTAGCGGCCGTCGGGGCCGGTGACGGCCCGGCCGGCCGCCACCCCGGTCGGGTCGACAGCCGTGACCAGGACGTCGGCCACCGGAAGCCCGGTGGCGGCGTCGGTCACACGCCCGCACAGGCGCCCGCGAAGCGCCGTCAGGGAGAAGTCGACCGTGACCTCCTCTCCCGCGTCCGGGAAGGCGCCCTTCGCCTGGACGCTGAAACCGGCCGCTCTCACCGTGACGAGATAGGTCCCCGGCGCCACGCCCTGGAAGCGGTAGGTGCCGTCGGCCCCGGTCACGGTCTGGCCGACGAGCAGCCCAGCGGAGTCGTGCAGGCTCACCGTCGCCCCGAGGATGGGTCCCCCGTCCATCTCGGTGACGGTGCCCTGGATGGTGGCGGGGTCGGGCTGGAGGGAGAAGTCCACGGTGGTGGTCTGGCCCGGCCGGACCGCGGCTCCGACCGACGAGGACTGGTGGTGCTCGTGGGAGGCCGTGACCAGATACCAGCCTGCGGCCAGGCCCTCGAGCAGGTACCGCCCGGCGGCGTCGGTGACACCCTCGGCCGCCAGCACGCCCTCATGGACGGCCCGGACCGTGGCCCCGGCCAGCGGCCGGCCCGTGCCGGCGGCCCTGACCGTCCCGCTGACAGCCCCGGGCTGCGGCTCCAGGGCGAGGTCGACCCCTGCCGTGAGGCCCGCCTCCACCACGGCGCCCACCGCCTCCACGCCGTAGCCGGCGGCCGAGGCGCGGACGAGATACGACCCTGTCAGAACATCGTCGAACGAGTAGAGGCCGTCCTCGTCGGTCGTCGTCGTGGCCACCGGGAGGAGCGGCCCCGACAGGAGGGTGACGGCCGCCCCCGCGAGAGGCAGGCCCGAGGCGCGGTCGGTGACGCGTCCCGAGACGGCCCCGGTGTTCCTCACCGTGACCCTCACCGTGGACTCGGCCGTCAAGCCCACCAGGTCGGTGGCCACCGCCCTGAGGGTCACCGGAGCGTTGGCCTCGACGGTGGTGTCCCAGACAACCTCGTAGGGAGGTGCGGGCAGGGTGGCCAGCGGGACCGGACCGGCGTAGATCCGCACCTCGGCCACCTGTATGTTGTCGACCGCGTCGACCTTGACCGTCACCTCGCCCGACACCGTCTCCCCCTCGGCCGGCCGGATGATGCCAACCTTCGGGGGGTCGTTGTCCACCGTGAACACCGCCTGCGAGGTGTCAGAGGCCGTCCTGACCCCGTCGCTCGCCGTCACCCGGATGAGACACCGGTCCGAGGACGGAACGAGCGTCGTGTCCCACTCGTAGGAGGTGGTCTCAAGACCGCTCGCCAGGGGCAGGAACGTCGTCCCGCCGTCGACCGAATACGACAGGTCGTAGGTCAGGGGGAACCCCTGGGGGCTCGAGGCCGACCAGGTGATGGTCCGGGTGCCCCTCCAGAGCTCGCCCCCGTCGGGCTCTATCAGCTCGACCTCAGGCGCGACATGAGCCACCGCGAACCGGTCGTAGGTCCGCCACCTCGGCTCCGGCCCGGCGTCCCTCGGGTCGGCCGCCTCAAGGGTGTAGACGCCCGGAGGGGTCCCGGGCGGGACGGTCCACGTGGGCGCCGGGGGCACCGCCCCCGCGACCACCGGGAGGGCGCCTTCGAAGACCTCGTCGAGGGACGGGTCGAGGATGCGGACCGGCAGCGAGACGGCGACCTTGCACCAGAACGCTCCCTGGACCACGACCGTCTCGCCCGGGGCCCACTCCCCCTGGCCGCTGGGCGGGTCCGGGTCTCGGGTGTCGTAGAGGCGCCCTCGGCGGCCCTCGGGCAGGCCGTCGATACATGTCAGGGTGACCCGTTCGAAGTCTATCTTGCCGCCGACGATGAAGTCCTTGTTGAAGGTCACGGCCGAGGTCCCGGTGGCGAAGAAGAAGCGGGCGCAGCTCTTCTCTGTGAGCGGCGGCGGCGCCTCCGGGTCGGCGCTCCGGTAGACCGCCAGCGGGGTCTGCCAGTCGAGGTAGTACGTCTCGAGACCGTCCGGTGTCACGGGGCCCGGGACGACGCGGGTGAAGCCGGCCGCCGGGTCGGCGGACCCCGACCAGACCTCCACGTCGAGGATGTTGTCGCGGGTGCCGACCCGGCTGTACATCACCTTGACGGCCGGCGCCCCCGGCTGGAGGCCGGTGACGAGAGCCCCCCAGTCGGCGAAACCGTCGCCGTCGGTGTCGATGAGCACGCCCCACCGGGCCCGGCGATACCGGCCGCGGCGGAAGGGCGTGTCCGACAGAAGGACACGGTGGTAGAGAGTGCCGGTGGATGCCCGGAAGAAGAGGAAGCCCGATTCGTAAGGCCCTATGTGGCGCCTCTGGCCCCCTGAGGTTATGTCCACACAGCGGGGCCTGGCGTTCCCCGAGACCGCCCGCAGGGGGTTCCACGACGTGTCGGTCAGAGGGACCCACTCGGCGTCGGCCGGCCATGGTTGAGGAAGAATCGCCTGAACCGCAACCTTGAGAGAGATGCTCATGACCTCGCGCCCCCCGTCCGGCGTCTTTTGCGCGCCGTGTCACCCGGCGCTTGCTGCGCCGTGGTCGTACATCGTATTCAGGGGGCGTCCGGCCTGCCAGTTGCGCTTCTGCGCGGAGGCGGGCTCCTCATGAGGCCGGCTCTGCGCTTAGCCGAACGGGGCGACCCGTGATTTCAGCCGAGGGGAAGGGGAACGCGTCTAGGAGCGTCTTAGATTGGCCCCGCACAATGGAGGGGTTGGGAAACCGGGCCGCGTATCTCCAAGTCATGAGTACGTTCATACCGTACATGCCGAACCAACCCTACCTCTTCCGCCGGACATTCGCGGGTGGTTGCCTGAAGGACATCTGGCAAGACCGACCTGGTGCTGTGGGATGTGACCTCGACAGGACGGCTTCCCCGTAGCCCACGAGGTGTTCCCGGGCAACACGGCCGAAGTGGAGACCTTGGCACGTCCTGGCCGACGTGAGGGCGAGGTCCGCCCTGGGCCGGAACGTGCTCGTGGCCGACCAGGGGATGGTCTCAGAGGGGGCCCTGCAGGAGATCGAGGAGGCGGGGCTCGAGTACATCGTCGGAAGTGTCTGGAGATGACCGAAGATGTCTGCTAGCGTGGAAGTCCTAGGCAAAGAGATTGCCGGGCGTCTACGCCGGCTCGGCCCGGACGCCCGTACGCCGGACATCCGGGCCGTGCGCCGGGAGTACTCCCGGCGGCTTCGGAAGGCCCCGGCCCGGCAGGTCGTGCACTTGGCCCGCCTCCTCCTGGAGGTCCACGGCCGGCGGGACGTGGCCTATGAACTGCTCTTCCACCACAAGCCTGCCTTCCACAGCCTGACCGCCCGCGAGATCGAGGACCTCGGGGCCGGCATGTCGAGCTGGGGGGCGGTCGACTGCTACGGGGCCTACATATCCGGCCCGGCCTGGAGCGCCGGCATCATCGACGACGAGACAGTCCACCGCTGGGCCCGCTCGCCCGACCGCTGGTGGCGGCGGGCCGCCCTGGTGAGCACGGTCTACCTGAAGGACGGGGCCCGCCGGGTCGCCGAGCGGGCCCTCCCCGTCTGCCGCCTGCTGGCAGGCGACCGCGACGATATGGTGGTCAAGGCCCTCTCCTGGGCCTTGCGGTCCCTGACCCGTTACGACCGGAAGGCCGTGGAGGTCTTCCTGGCCGAGCACGACGGCGTCCTGGCGGCCCGGGTCAAGCGCGAGGTGCGGAACAAGCTGGAGACGGGTCTGAAGAACCCCAGGAAGAAGACTAGGTGAGGGTGGGTTCTACATGAGGCCGGTCCTGCGTATCCCGCGGACGAGATTCGAGGCGGCCCTGGACTGCGTGGGGGTCCTGGCGCTCGGCGCCATGGCGTGGGTGCTCTACGTGTCCTGGCCGGCTCTTCGCCCGGAGGTCCCGGTGGACTTCGGAACGTCCGGAACACCGGTCGCCTGGGGAAGCAAGGGGTTGCTGTTGCTCTTCGCCGGCGTCGCGTTGGCGGTCCATCTGGGGCTGAGCCTCCTCCGTCGGGTCCCCCACCTCTACAACTACCCCTTCCCCATCACCGAGGCCAACGCCAGGCGCCAGTACCTCCTGGCCCGCACACTCGTGACGGCCCTCAGGACCGAGGTCGTGGTGGTGTTCACCTATATCGTGTGGCAGATGGTCCGGGTCGCCCTCGGCAGGGCCCAGAGCTTCGGACAGACGGGGGTCCTCTTCTTCGTCGCTCTCATCTTCGCCACGGTCGCCGCCTACTTCATCCAGGCGAGCAAGGCAAGGTAGCCCGTGTGTGCCGGTGCTACCCGCGGCGAAGGGGAATGCGTCTAGACGGGCGGCAGGCCCTTCTTGAGGCGCTTCATGCGTCGGGTCATGGTCCCGCCGACGCGGCCGCTCTGCGCGCAGGTGAGGCCACCCCAGCCGTCCTGTCTGACCGTCTCGAGGTAGCCGAGCTCGTCGGCGATAGCGAGCTTCAGGATGTCCTCACGGGTGATGGGCTTGGGCCCTTTGCCCTGACCGGGGTTCGCGTTCGGGGCAAGAGCGCCCGGCTCATCCCGTCCGGACCCCGGCGGCCTCGCGGCGGCTTCGCCCTTCGCGGCTTCCCCACGGCCCCGGGCCTCCCCCGGCGCACCGGACACCTTGGCCTTCTTCCCCTTCTTCCCTTTCTTCTTCTTCCCCCACCCGGGCGGAAGAAGCCCCAGCGATTTAAGAAGGGCTATCCTGGCCCGGCGTTCGGCAGCCTTGCGCCGCTCGGCCTCGCGCCGGCGGGCGAGTTCTTTCTCCCGGACCTCGCGGGCGATGTCGATGTACCGCTCGATGACCTCTTCGCTCAGGCTCGCGGTCAGGGCCAGGAAGGCGTCGCTCCGCGGACCCTTCTTGGACACCGTCGACCCTCCGTCGGCTCGGTCTCAGGGCGCCCGGCAGGGCCGGAGCCCGGCCGGAGACACGGGAAGGAGGCCTGGCGGCCCCCTGACAAAGCCCCGGCAGGAGACTAGGTTCTCCGGGGACGCGGGGACCGATGCGGGCGGCGGGTCAGACTGCTCCCCCCCTGCCTCCCTCTACTCTTCCCCGGACCCGCCGCCGGCCCGGTAGACCGACAGGGCCGCCTGCTCGGCCTCGCCGAACGGGACCGGGAAACCCTGGCGGTCCAGGCAGTCCTCCATGGCCGCGAGGAGGAGCATCACGTTCCTCTTCCGGGCCGAATGCCCCATCACGCCGATGCGGACGATGCGCCCCTTGAGCCGTCCGAGGCCGCCGCCGATCTCGATGCCGTAGTCGGTGAGGAGCTCGCGGCGCAGGCGCGTGTCGTCGACCCCCGGCGGGACCTCCACCGCCGCGAGCGGGGGGAGTCTCAGGTCCTTCCTGACGAAGAGACGCAGGCCCATGGCCTCGAGACCCGCCTGCAGGGCCGCGGAGGCCGTCTCGTGCCTCCGGTACCGCGCCTCCAGGCCTTCTTCGACCACCAGGCGGAGCGCCTCGGCCAGAGCGTACATCATGCTGACCGGGGCGGTGTGGTGGTAGAACCGCTCCCGTCCCCAGTAGCGCCTGATCATGGTGAGGTCGAGGTACCAGCTCGAGACCCTGGTCTTCCTCCTGTCGAGCGCCTCTTCGCCGCGGGGGCCCACCGTCAGCGGGGCCAGACCCGGAGGACAGCTCAGGCATTTCTGGGTGCCCGAATAGCAGACGTCTATGTCCCTCTCGTCGACCCTCACGGGCACTCCACCCAGCGAGGTCACGGCGTCGACCACGACGAGGGCGCCGGCCTCGCGGGCGACCCTCACTATCTCCTCCAGCGGCTGAAGGACCCCGGTGGAGGTCTCCGCGTGCACCACGGCCACGAGCTTGACCTTGCGGCCCTTCACGGCGGCCTCGACATCCGCCGGGTCGACGGCCTTACCCCAGGGAGCCTCGACGAGGACGACCTCGGCCCCGAGGCGGTCGGCGATGTCGGCCATGCGCTCACCGAACAGCCCGTTGACGCAGACCACCGCCACCTCGCCCGGCTCCAGGAAGTTGACGAGGGCCGTCTCCATCCCCGCGCTCCCCGTCCCGGACATGGGCAGGGTCAGGCGGTTGGACGTCTCGAACACGAGGCGAAGGTTCCGGGTGACATCGTCCATGACGGCCAGGAAATCTGGGTCCAGGTGGCCGAGGACAGGCAGGGCCATGGCCTGCCTGACCCGCGGGTGGACCCCGGAAGGTCCCGGTCCCATGAGGATCCGCTCGGGTACGCTCTTAAGCACTCCAAATCCTCCTCCGCCTCTGCCAGCCGGACTCTCCGGCAGGGTTCCGCGCGCGGCCGGAGCGTCAGTCCCGCGCCGCCCAGCCGAGGTCGAGTTCGTGGAGTTTGGCCGGGGTGGGCACGCCCTCCTCGTCCCAGCCGGCCATGGCGTAGTAAAGCCGCCTGGCCTCCTTCAAGGCCGCCCGGTCCACGGCCACGCCCTCGAGGGGGCCTCCCTCGAACGCCTGGAAGAACCTTTCCGGCAGGCGGTCCTGGGAGGCGTCGAACCCCCGCGCAAGGTTGAAGAGGCGCGCCAGTACGGCCGCCCTCTCCCCGACCTTCACGAGCTCCCACAGACCGGCGTTCCAGCCGGTCACCGCCCGGACCATGTCCACGACCTGCAGGATGTCCCAGGGGGTGAAGTAGCACATGACCGCGCTGTCCAGGAAGTGCTGCCAGCTCACCTTGTAGTGGAAGAGCCTCACCTTGGCCGGACCGAGGTCGTCGGCCGGCAGAGGTTCCAGGATGCCGAGGGGCATGACACTCTTCACGCTCTTGGCGTAGATGGTGTCGTGGATGTTATGGCAGTGGTCGGCCCCCGTCGGAGAGACCTCGTAGCCGAGCCCCAGCCCCGCCTTCAGCCTGGGCTCGTGCATCGGGACCTCCTGGCCCTTGACGTGCATGGCCAGCTCGCGCGCCCGACCGCCGAGCTCCTCGGCCGCCCGGGCCACCCCGTCCGCCAGGAGTTCGCCGAGCCGGCCTTCGCGGCGGGCGATCCTCTCGATGGCCGCCACCATGGCCTCCGCGCTCCCGAACCTGAGCTCCAGCCCGTCCGTGTCCTCCGGGGTGAGGAGCCCCTCCTCGAAACACTCCATGGCGAAGGCCACCGAGACCCCGGTCGAGATGGTGTCCATCGCGTGGGCCGCGCAGAGTTCGTTGCCCTTGCATATGGCGTGAAGGTCCGAGACCCCGCACAGCGACCCCAGGGCGGCGATGGTCTCGTACTCCGGGCCCCCGTAGGTCGGGTCGACGGGCCAGGGGCTCCCGGCCTCGACAACCCTCTTGCAGGCGATGGGACAGGCGTGACACGTGTCGGTGCCGATGAGAAGGGTGCCGTTCAGGGCCTCGGCCCCTATCCTGTCGGCCCCCTCGAAACTGCCCTCGCGGAAGTTCCGCGTCGGCAGACCCCCCTGGGCGTCGAGAGGAGCCACGACCCCCGGCGTCCCGTTCTCGTGGAAGGCCCTGTTCTCCTCGAGGCCCGTCGTCGCCATCCATCTCGCAAGCTCCCTGAGCCGCCCGGGGTCGGCGACCTCCGGGGCCCCCGTGCCCCTCACGGCCACGGCCCGCAGGTTCTTCGAGGCCATCACCAGACCGCACCCGCACCGGCCGGCGAAGTGGATGAGGTCGAACACCACGTTCGCATAGAGGACCCCGCGCTCGGCCGCGGGACCGCACTGGGCCACCCGCACCCGCCCGTCGCCCAGCTCGGCCTTTATCGCCTCCTCCACCTCGGCCGTCGTCCTGCCCCTCAGCCCTGAGGCGTCCTTGAGCTCCACCCTGTCGTCCGAGATGTGCACCCAGGTCGGGCGGTCGGCCCGGCCCGTCACGACGACCGCGTCCCAGCCCGCACGCTTGAGCTCGGCCCCCCAGAAGCCGCCGCCCTCGGCGCTCCCGAAGCCCCCTGTCAGCGGTGACAGGCAGGCCACCCCGGTGCGTGAACCGCCGGCCACCCGGGCGCCGGCCAGGACACCCGGAGCCAGGATGAGGAGGTTCCCGGGGTCGAGGGGCCCCGTCTCCGGCCCGACCTCACGCAGGAGGTAGTAGGCCGCCAGGGCCCGTCCGCCGAAATACCGCCTGTAGAACGACTCAGGCGGCCTCTCCGCCGAGACCTCCCCACGGCTGAGGTCGACCCGTAGTATCTTGCCGGTGAAACCGGGCACCGTCCCCACCCCTTCTCAGCCGCCGGCGACCGGCGGGACGAAGGTCACCTCGTCCCCCGGGGCGAGCGGATAGTCGGCCTTCACCCGCCTGCCGTTGACGATGACGATGAAGACCTCGTCGTCGGGTATGCCAAGGGTCTTCCTGAGCTCATCGGCCGTGAGCCGGCCCTGCTCAGGGCAGTCCACGACCGTGGGCGAGCCCCCCGGGAGGCGGGCGGCCAGGAGACCCAGGGCCTTGACTCTGATCACGTCCTTGGCCACGTCCAGCCCTCCTCCGCCGGGCGGTCCGGCCGCCGGTCAGGCCTGGCAGCCCCTGCGGCCGGGCTCGGGCATGTCGGCCTTCCGGGCGTCGAAGACCTCTTCGCCGTTGATGAAGACCTTCTCGCAGCGGGTGAACGTGCAGAAGGGATGGCCGTCGAAGATGGCGATGTCGGCGTCCTTCCCGGGCTCCAGGCTCCCCATGCGGTCAGCGACCCCGACGATCTCCGCCGCGTTGATGGTGACGGCCTTCAGGGCCTCCTCCTCCGGCAATCCGAAGCGGACCAGGACTCCGGCGTGCACCGGGAGCCAGCGGGTGTTGGAGACCCCGTCGACCTGGATGGCTATCTTCACCCCGGCCTTGGCCAGGATGCCGGCGTTGGCCAGGGTGAAGTCCTCGAGCTCGAGTTTGGCTCGGAAGAGGTCGTTGGGCCCGACGGTGCAGGGTATCTTCTTGGCCGCCAGGATGTCGGCGACCTTCCACCCCTCGGTCGCGTGCTCGATGGCGATGTCGAGGTCGAACTCCTCGGCGATGCGCAGGGCCGTCAGGATGTCGTCGGCCCGGTGGGCGTGGATGCGGCACCGGAACTCGCGCCGCAGGCACTTGGCCAGCATCTCCATCTTGAGGTCGCGGTCGGGGTACTTCGGTTCGACCTTGGTCCCCTTCTCCTCGGACTCCCTTTCGGCCTCCTCTTCCGCCCGGCGGAACTTCTCCATGTAGGTCCGGGCCTTGACGAGGGCGTCGCGGAGCGCCGCCGCGTTGCCCATGCGGGTCATGGGGAACTTCTTCTGCGAGCCGTAGACCCTCTTGGGGTTCTCGCCGAGGGCCATCTTCATCGACTCCGACCCCGGCACGACCATGTCCTCGACAGCCCTGCCCGGGACGAGCTTGACAACGACACCCGTCCCGCCCACGACGTTGCCGCTGCCCGGACCCGTCCAGGCCGCCGTCACTCCGGCCGAAAGGGTGTCCTTGAAGGCCGGGTCGGCAGGGTTTATGGCGTCGATGGCCCTCAGGTGCGGCGTGACGGGGTCGGTCATCTCGTTCCCGTCGATGGTCATCTCTGTCGCCGGCTCACCGAAGATACCCATGTGGCTGTGGGCGTCGATGAGGCCGGGCATGACCCACTTGCCGGTCGCATCGAGCACCTCGGCCTCCGGAGGAAGCTCGATGTCCTTGCCCACGGCCTTTATCTTGCCGTCCTCGATGAGGACCGTCCCACCTTCGATGGTGCCCTGGGTGATGGTGAGGACCTTGCCGCCTTTGATGGCTATGGTCGCCACGCAGCGCACTCCTTTCGACTCACAAAATATCTCCTTAGGTTTTTGACAGAACAGGACATCGTCCTGCCTCGGGCCGACCGGGTAGCGGAGAAACCGGGCGTCGTCCAGGCGGTGAGGCCGCAGGCGGCGACCCCGCCCTCCCGGCGCTCGGGGGCGGCGCCGCGGGACCCGTCAGTCCGACCCGTCCTCCTGCGGGTGACCGGTCGACGCCCGTCCGCCGTCAAGGTCCCCGGCCGACGCCTCCAGGACCGCTATCTCCGGGCGCACCCTCTCCTGCTCCTCCGCCTCGGCGCCTTCCGCCCTGGCCGCGCCGCGGAAGACGTAGCGGAGCATGACCGGCGTGGCGATGGTCGTCACCAGGGTCATGATGATCATCACCGCGAGGACGTCCTCCTCGATGATTCCCGCCCCGAAGCCGATGGAGGCGACGATGAGCGCCACCTCGCCCCGGGAGACCATCCCTGTGCCGACCCTTATCGACTCCTGCCAACTGAACCTCGCGGCGAGGGTCCCCAGGGCCGAACCGAACTGCTTGGTGACAACGGCGGCCACGGTGATGACAACGGCGAAGAGGATGTCCGAAGCGCCGAGGAGGTGGACGTCGGCCTCGAGCCCGATGCTGACGAAGAAGATCGGCGCCAGGAACCCGTACGTCAAGGCTCCGACCTGGCGCTCTATCGACCTGTGAACGCTCGTGCGGCTGAAGAGGACGCCGGCGATGTAGGCCCCGGTGATGGTGGCGACTTGCCCGAGGGCCTGGGCGGCGTAGGAGTAGACGAAGATGATCACCAGCGCGGCGGCGAAGAGGGCCTCGCTGGCCCGCACCCTCTTCTCGACGAACGAGACGATACCCTCGAGCAGGAGCGAGCCCAGGGTGATGGAGAGAACGAAGAAGAGGAACATGTTGGCGATGATGACCGGGATGCTCCGCGGCGCGCCCGGCGCACCGGAGGCGGTGATGGCGACCATGACCGAGAGGGCGATGATGCCCAGGACGTCGTCGATGATGGCCGCGCCGAGGATGGTCGTCCCTTCCTTGGAACGCAGGTGCCCGAGCTCCATGAGGGTCTGGGCCGAGATGCTCACGCTGGTGGCCGTGAGGACCGTCCCGATGAACAGACTCTCGAAGAGGCCGTAGCCGAAGGCGAGGCCCAGCCCGGCGCCGGCGGCGAAGGGGAAGACGACCCCGCCGACGGCACCGCCCGCCGCGGCCAGCCCCACCTTGCGCATCTTGGCGAGGTCCGTCTCCAGGCCGGCGATGAACATGAGCAGGATGACACCGATCTCAGCCAGGTCGCCGATGATGACCTCGAGGGTCGGGTCGTGGAAGATCTCCCACCCGAAGATGTCGAGCAACGACGGGCCGAGGATGAGGCCGACCATAAGTTCTCCGAAGACGGCCGGCTGCCTTATCCTCGAGGCGAGGGAGGCCCCGACCTTCGATGAGGCGACGATGAGAGACAGGAGCAGGAGCAGTTGCACGAGGTGACTGGACACGGTAGATACTCCTCGTCGGAGTCGGGGAACCCGAACCCCGAAAGTCTACGGCGCGGACAGGACCGCGCCGCACCAGAGTATACCACGCCAGGCGTCACGCCGCGGGGTCTGTACCCCGAAAGAGCCGCCCCGGCGCTCGGGCCCGGCCCGGCTACAGCCCCCCGCACGCCAGACCGGCCAGCCGGGCCAGCGGCTCGAACAGGAGGCCGAGTGCCAGCACGGCGACAAGGGTCACGCTGAGGGCCGTCCCGACGAGAGGCGTCGCCGGCACCGGCCCCGCCGCCCGGGCGCCGGGCTCGGCCGCCGGCTGAAGGTACATGTTTCTCACGACGGCGTAGTAGTAGCCGACAGATATCGCCGTGTTCACGACCATCAGCACGGCCAGCCAGGCCATGTTCGCCTCGACGGCGGCCATGAAGAGATAGAACTTGCCGAAGAAGCCCGCCGTCGGCGGGATGCCGATGAGAGAGATGAAGGCCACCACGAGCGCGGCGGCCGCCAGCGGGGCCCGCTGGGAGAGGCCGACGTAGTCATCCACCTCGTCCCCGGTGCCGTGGTTGTTGAGCCAGATGACCACGGCGAAGGCCCCGAGGTTCATGGCCGCGTAGGCAAGGAGATAGTAGGTCACGGCCGCAAGCCCGCGCGGCGTCGCCACGGCCAGGCCGACGAGGATGTAGCCGGCGTGGGCGATGGACGAGTAGGCCAGCATCCTCTTGATGTTCCTCTGGACCAGGGCCACGAGGTTGCCGACGGTCATGGTCAGCACGGCCAGGACGGCGAAGATGGACGGCAGGAGGGCGAGGGCCTTGCCCTCCACCCCGCTCACCGGGACCATGACGAGGAAGGGAGCGAAGACGCGAAGGATGGCGGCGAAGGCGGCCGCTTTCGGGCCGACGGAGAAGAAGGCCGTCACCGGTGTCGGCGCCCCCTCGTAGGCGTCCGGGGCCCAGAAGTGGAAGGGCACCAGGGCCACCTTGAACCCGAAGCCGGCCACCAGGAGCACCAGCCCCACGGCAAGGAGGAGCGGACTCGGCACCGCCGGCGCGGCCGACGGGCCGGCCCCGGCAAGGGCCTCGGCCAGAGCCGACGCGTTCGGCAAGCCCGTGCTCCCGAGACCGCCGAACACCAACGACATCCCGAAGAGGATGACGGCCGAGGCGAGGGCCCCGGTGAGGAAGTACTTGATGGCCGCCTCCCCCGACCTGACGTCGTCGCGCAGGAGGCCGGCCAGAACGTAGGACGCCACGGCCGTCGTCTCCAGGCCGAGGTAGATGACGATGAGGTCGCGGGAGCCGGCCATGAGCATCATGCCGAGGACGGCGAAGAGGATGAGGGCCGTGAACTCCCCGGCCGGCATCCTCCGCCGCTCGACGAAGTCGACGGCCAGCATGAGCACGACCAGACCCACGGCGAGGAAGAGGACCTTGAACAGGACCGCGAACTGGTCGCCGACGACCATGCCCTGCCAGAAGGGCCCGGCCAGCTCGCCCCGCCCCGCCGCCGGCATGAGACGCAGGGCGGCCACGAGGGCCGCGGCGAGGCCGGCCAACCCGGTGTAGCCTGCGGCTCTCCGCCCGCCGCCGGTCAGGAAGAGGTCAAGGAGCAGGACTCCCAGACCGGTGCCCGTGACGATGAGTTCCGGCAGGACCAGGTTCCACTCCAAGCTACATACCTCCCAACCGCTGGACGATCTCCAGGGCCGGACCGTTGAGGAAGCGCATCAGGACACCCGGGGCCACCCCGAGGACGAGGATGAGGGCCACGACCGGCACGTAGGTGAAGAGCTCGATGGGCCTGGCGTCGGGAAGCCCGGCGTACTCCTGCTTGGGCTCACCCATGAGGATGCGCTGCATCATCCAGAGGTTGAAGCCGGCCACGACGAGCATCCCGACGACCGCCATGGCCACCCACGTGACGCTGACCGGGAAGGTGCCGGCCAGGACGAAGAACTCGGCGATGAACCCGGCCAGCCCCGGCAGGCCGAGGTTCGCGAAGGCCGTGAAGGCCAGGACCGTCGCTATGACGGGGACGGTGACGTAGAGCCCCCTCAGCGCGGGTATCTCCCGGGTGTGCGTCCGGTCGTAGATGGCCCCGACCATGAGGAAGAGCATCCCCGAGATGAGCCCGTGGGAGATGTTCATGTACATGGCCCCGGCGATAGCCAGCGGCGTCCCGGCCGCAAGGCCGAGGAGGACGAAGCCCATGTGGCTTATCGACGAGTAGGCCACGAGCTTCTTGAGGTCCTTCTGGGCCATGGCCGTGAGGGCTCCGTAGATGATGTTGACGAGGCCCAGGGCGGCGAACATGACCACGAAGTGCTTCGCCGCGTCGGGGAGGGTCGGGTAGCTGATGCGGAGGAAACCGTAGGTCCCCATCTTCAGGAGGATGGCGGCCAGCACGACGCTGATGGGCGTCGGGGCCTCGACGTGGGCGTCCGGGAGCCAGGTGTGGAACGGGAAGACCGGGACCTTCACGGCGAAGCCCAGGTAGAGGGCGAGGAAGATCCAGAGCTGTGTCCTCGCGGGGATGCGGCTCTCCGCCGCGGCCGCGATCTCCATCATGTTGAACGTCTCCGCCCCGGTCCCGAAGTAGAGGGCGAGGATGCCGACCAGCATCACCACGCTACCGACAAGAGTGTAGATGAAGAACTTGATGGCGGCGTACTCGCGCCGGGGCCCGCCCCAGATGCCGATGAGGAAGTACATGGGGACGAGGACGAGCTCCCAGAAGACGTAGAAGACCACGTAGTCGAGGGCCAGGAAGACGCCCATCATCCCCGTCTCCAGAAGGAGGAGGAGGGCGAAGAAGTCCTTCTGACGGTGGGAGATCATGTGCCAGGACGCCACCACGGCGAGGAAGGTCAGCAGGGCCGTCAGGAAGACCAGCGGGAAGCTGAGACCGTCCGTCCCCATGGTGTAGGAGATGCCCAGGCTCGGGATCCACTCCGCGTGCTCGAGGAGCACCATCCCGTAGGCCCGGGGAAGAGCCTGGTCCCACTGGGCCCAGACGGCGAAGGCCAGGACGAGAGGGACCAGGGAGAACAGGGCCGCCACCCTCTTTATGGTCTCGACCCTGTCCCTAGGGAGGAGCAGGATGAGGATGGTGCCGGCCAAGGGCACGAAGGTCATCAGCGTCAAGTAAGGAAAGCCCGACATATCCTTGCCTCCCGTTCACCCGGCTGACTAATACAGCTCACCCGGCTGACTCCTACAGCAGAACCCACAGCAGCGCGGCCAGTGACACGACCGCACCGGCGAAGATGGCCGCCATGTAGCCCTGCACCTGGCCCGTGTGGACCCGACGCAGGCCGCGGCCTCCGACCACGGCCCCGTGAGCGACACCGTTCACCGCGCCGTCGATGACGACGTTGTCGAATTCTCCGGCGGCCCGGCTGGTCTCGACCGTGACCGCGGCCACGCCGTTCACGGCGCCGTCGATGACCCGCAGGTCGAACACCCCGCAAAGCTCGGCCAGACGCACGGCCGGCCTCACGAAGAGAAACCCGTAGACCTCGTCAAGGTAGTACTTGTTCTTCAGGAGCGTGTAGACAGGGCGGAAGGCCCGGATGAAGGCCGCCCGGTCGAAGAGTCTCGTGCCGTAGAGAACATAACCCGCGGCTATCCCCAGGAAGGCCGCACCGAGAGCGATGGGCAGGACGGGTCC